>JBBSHP010000065.1:0-11310 GCA_038232555.1 Bryobacterales bacterium | reverse complement strand
GAGCGCCGGGCTCACGCTGGTACAGTCGGCTTCCGGATCGCTCCCAGGTCTCGGCGCAACCGGCGGCACGAACACCCTGGTGGCTGTTGAATCCATGCAGGAGTTTCGTGTGCAGACCTCGACCTATGCCCCTGAATATGGCCGCACGCCCGGAGCGCAGATTTCGATCCTAACGCGCTCGGGGACGAATCAGTTCCATGGATCGCTCTTCGATTTTTTCCGCAACGACGCGCTGGACGCCCGCGATTGATTCGCCAACCAGCAGTCTCTTGAGAAGCCCAAGCTGCGTCAGAACGATTTCGGCGGCGTGCTGGGCGGCCCGGTGCTGATCCCGCATCTCTACAATGGCCGCAATCGGACCTTCTTCTTCTTTTCCTACGAAGGTTTGCGATTGTTGCAGCCCCAGGTGGAAGTCACCGATGTTCCGTCCATCCAGACCCGGCAGACGGCGGTCAGTTCCATGCGGCCGTTCCTGAACTCGTTTCCCATTCCGAATCGGCCGCCTACGCGCTTCGGCTTCGCTCCTTTTGTCGCGACGTACACGGACCGCTCTTCGCTCGACGCAACCAGTCTCCGCATCGACCAGACCATCGGACAGCGCGCGACTGCATTCGCCCGCTATAATCACGCGCCGTCGGTGACAACCGCCCGTTTGTTCGCTATTAACAACCCGATCGACACGGTTTCCGGAACGGACACGGTGACCATCGGCGCGACTATTCTCCTCACCACGCGGCTGACGAACGACTTGCGCGTGAACTATAGCCGCAGCACCGGCGAAAGTTTCAGCCGGCTGGACAATTTCGGCGGCGCGACTCCGCTCGATCCACACGTGCTCTTCCCTCCGTACGTCAATGTCGCGGATGCGTTCGGTGGTTTCTTCATTCCGTCCGGCATCAACTCCGGTTACTATCTGGGCAAAAACGTTACTAATACGCAGCGCCAATACAACATCGCCGACACGTTATCGCTGATCAGCGGCAGCCATCAACTGAAGTTCGGCATCGACTGGCGGCGGATCGGGACATACAACGGCGCGCGCAGTTATGACCAGTTCGCTTACTTCACTACGCCTCAGGCGGCCGCGGTCGGCTTCGCCTCTTCGGTAGTGGTGGAGGCACAAGATCCCGGTTCGATTCTGTTCCGCAATTTGTCGGTGTTCGCGCAGGACGCCTGGAAGATTTCGCCGCGCATAACACTGACGTATGGGGTACGGTGGGAAGTGAATCCGGCGCCTACCGGAGGGCCCGGGCATCCTTTATATACTCTGCAGAATTACGAAACCCCGCGGCAGATTCAACTGGCTCCGGTGGGGACGAAGTTCTATGCCACGGGCTGGACCAATATCGCGCCACGTATCGGTCTGGCTTACGTGCTGCGGAATTCGGCGGGTTGGGAAACCACGCTGCGAGGGGGATGGGGACTGTTCTACGATCTGGGAACGGGTCTGCTAGGCCAAGCGGCTGCGAGCTTTCCTTATTACCGTCCGAAGAGCTTCTTTTCCGTGTTTTATCCACTACCTCCGGAGGCGGTGATGGCTCCGGCGTTCAGCGCGACGCCTCCGGTGGCGTCCGTTTATGGGGCAGTGAAAGGCCTGAAGCTGCCAGTGACGCATGAGTGGAACATTGCGCTGGACAGGCGCTGGGACGCAACGACACGCTTTCCGTTTCGTGGGTAGGGGCGGCGGGGCGAAACCTGCTGCGGCAGGAGTACTTCGTCAACCCG
Source organism: Bryobacterales bacterium (assembly GCA_038232555.1). Lineage (GTDB taxonomy): Bacteria > Acidobacteriota > Terriglobia > Bryobacterales > Bryobacteraceae > JBBSHP01. Next base: position 9,585 of record JBBSHP010000065.1, on the reverse strand, counting down.
AACGAGAACTTCACCTACGCGTACCTGATCCGCAACACGGCGTTCTCCGACTTCGAATCGTTGCAGGTGCAATACCAGCATCGGTTGTCGCGAGGGCTGCACGCGATGGCGGCTTACACGCTGGCGCATTCCCTGGACAATGCCTCAAACGATTCGGCCTCGCATTTATCGGCGATCCAGATCGACCCGAAGAGCGATCGCGGTCCGTCGGACTTCGATATCCGGCACGCGCTCTCCGCTGCTTTCACGTTCGACCTTCCGAAGGGCCGGACCGTGTTTCTAGGGGCCTGGGCGCTGGATGGTGTGGCAATCGCCAGGTCCGCTACTCCGGTGGATGTGACCTACTATCGGGACCTCGGATTTGGGCTGTATAACTTTCGTCCAGACGCTATTGCCGGAGTGCCACTGTACAGAGCGGACCCAAATGCAGCGGGTGGGCGTGTGTTCAATGCCGATGCCTTCGATTTCCCGAACAGCTTTCCGGGACGGCAAAGAACGCTGGGGCGCAACGTGCTGCGCGGCTTCAGTCTCAATCAACTGAACTTTACGATCCGGCGCGAGTTTCCGATGGTGGAGCGATTAAAAATGCAATTTCGCGCGGAGATGTTCAATGTGCTAAACCACCCGAACTTCGCCGATCCGTCGGGCTCGATCTTCAGTCCGGAGTTCGGCTATTCGACACACATGCTCTCGCGAGACCTCGGGCGAGGCGGAGTGAATGGCGGGTTGAACCCGCTGTACCAGGTTGGTGGACCGAGGTCGGTGCAGTTGGCATTAAGGATGGTGTTCTGATGCATAGATTTTTAGTTTTCTTTGGTGCAGTTACGGCATGGGCGGCCCCGGGATTGTGGTTCGAGCCGAATCAGGGGCAAGCGCACCCGAGCGTTCAATTTCTGGCACACTCGCCCGGGGGTTACGTTTACTTTGGACGGAACCGGATGGCGGTGCGCGACGTGCGTATGGATTTGGTTGGTGCGCGCGCGAGTGCGCTAGCCGATCTTGAAGAGCCGCTCGGCGGAATTAGCAGCTATTTCATTGGACGTGATGAGAAGGACTGGCACACCGGCATTCCGCAATACGGGCGCGTCCGCTACAAGAATGTGTACGCGGGAATTGATCTGGTGTATTACGGCAATGATCGGAACGTCGAATATGACTTTCTTCTGAAACCAGGCGCGGACCCGAACCAGATCAAGCTCGCCTACAACAAGAAGGTGCTGGTGGACGCAAATGGCGATCTGTTGATTGCGGGGTTGCGGCAGAAGCGGCCAAAGGTTTACCAGAATGGACGCGAGGTCGCTTGCGACTACGTGCTGCGCGAACGAACCGTGCAACTGGCGCTCGCGGATTACGATAGTTCGCAAGCGCTCACAGTCGATCCGGTACTGGAGTTCTCGACCTTTCTAGGCGGCCCAGCCGAAGAACACGGGTTCTCAATTTCGCTCGATACCGCTGGGAACGTTTATCTCGCCGGCGGCACCCAGTCGCCCGCTGCCCCAACGCTCGATCCCTTTCAGAACACGACTGCGCTGATACTCAGCCCGGTCGTGTTAAGTTCGCCCCCGACGGACACCGCCTCATCTACTATTCGGTTATCGGCAACAACAGCTGGGACAGCGCCTACACCATCGCTGTCGATTCCACCGGCAGTGCAATCGTCTCCGGGCAGACACGAATTCGAATTTCCCGCTGAAGAATGCATTCCAAACGCAATTCAAGGCCATCTGGGATAACGCATTCGTCACGAGGCTTTCAGCGGATGGTAAATCCATCGTGTACTCCAGTTATCTCGGAGGGAGCAACCGCGAATCCGGCAACGGAATAGCCTTCGATGCGCAAGGCAACGCAATCATCGTCGGCTATACACAATCCAACGACTTTCCTGTGTTGAATGCGCTTCAAACTCGGTACGGCGGGGGGTTCTCCGATTGTTTCATAACGAAAGTTGGGCCATCGGGCGGGCTGATCTGGTCAACTTACTTCGGTGGAAACGGCGCGGAGGGTTGTTATGACATCGCTGTCGATGGATCGGGTAATGCGTTGCTGGCTGGGTCTTCAAGTTCGCAAGATCTCCCGCTCAAGAACGCAATTCAAACTGGGATTACGCCTCGAGGTTACGCGACGCCTATGTTGGCAAAGTTCAGTCCGGAGGGAAGGATTCTGTACAGCAGTTTTCTTGGCGGCCCGACGGCTGGATTTGCAGACGCAGTCACCCTTGATGCAGTGGGCAACATCTATCTGGCTGGAAGCGCGGATGCGCAATTTGTAACGAAGAACGCGCTACAAAACCAGTCGGCTGGGCCTGGGAACGGGTTCCTCATGGGCCTCGACCCGTCAGCGCAGTCCGTCCGTTTTGCAACCTATTTTGGCGGAAGCGGCGCTGACGTAGTTCACAAAATTGCGGTCGATAACGCCGGGAGCGTGTACGTCACGGGGTGGACCAGCTCGGCGGATTTTCCGTCGAAAGGGTCGTTACAGACGTTTTTCGGAGGTGGCGTCTGCCAATGCGATGCCTTCGTGGCGAAATTTGCGCCTGGAGCACAGTCTTTGATCTATTCCATGATTCTGGGCGGTCGCAACGGGGACTTCGGCGACGGCATTGCTGTCGACAACTTCGGCAACGCGTACGTTGTCGGTACGACCCTTTCGCAGGATTTTCCAACTAAGAACCCCTACCAATCCTCATTCGGAGGGGGCTTCGATCTTTTCTTCGCGAAGATCAGTGACGGCACTCCGCTCGCTCCTTCGCCGCTGGCGCCAAACCCCGGTCGAGTTTCTTTCCGTTACACCCAGGGCACCGCGTTTCCCCCTTCGCAGGCAGTCGCGGTTAAGGGACCCGCATTCAGCGCATTCGCTACCGCGCCATGGCTCAACGCCCTAGTCGCGGATTCACAAGTTGCCATTTCGGTGAATCCCGCAAGCCTTGCTCCCGCAGTCTACACAGCTAGCGTGAGTCTCATTCCCCAAGCCGCGACTCCCGCCAGTGTCGATGTGACTCTGACGGTCCTTTCTCCGGCGCCAGTGCTGGCGTCCGTCGATCCCGCGCTTGTGCCGATCGGCTCCAATGCAACCACGGTCACGATCCACGGCTCCGGCTTCACAAAGGACAGCGTTGTTCTACTGAATGGCGTCTCCTTCACACCGGTGGTTTTCGTGGATTCAAATACACTCCGGATCTTTCTGCCGCAGGCTTATCTTAGTGTAGAGTTCAATCACACCATTGCCGTGAAGAACCCGACTTCGGATCTGTCGAACGTCTTGTCTGTCAGCGTGGGCACGCCCGCACCGCAGATTAGCGCGGTCACCAATGCGGCATCGTTCGCAACAGGACCGGTTGCGCCGGGCGAGATCGTCACGATCTTCGGGACGAACCTCACCGACAAAGTTACCTTCGACAACATCCCAGCAACACTGGTCTATTCTTCGGCAAGTCAAGTGAGCGCGACCGTGCCTTACTCCGTGACAGGCCCGACCACCATGGTGCAAGTCAGCTCGTCTGCCCCGCTCAAGCTCAACGTTGGGCCGTCGGCACCAGGAATCTTCGCAGCGGTACCGGCGGGAGATAACGTTCTCGTGCTTTACGCGACCGGCTGCGGTGCCCTGACAGCTAACGAACTACCGCGCTGCGTGCTGCCGGTAACGGCGACGGTGAATGATCAGCCCGTGACGGTCTTTTACGCGGGCATCGCTCCGGGCTTAGTGCAAGGTGCCAATCAGATTAATATCCAACTGCCTGAGGGGATCGCGTCCGGTCCGTTGAGTATCGTGCTTTCGGCCGGCGACGCGTTCAGCAAGCCTTTCAGCGTGACGGTGCCATGAGGTTGATTTCGGTACTCGGTGCAGTTGTGTTCTGAATTGCGAAAGCGGCAACCGGTACCATGAACTAAAGGTTATGCAAATACAAACCATCATCCATGAGGCTGAAGAGGGGGGCTATTGGGCAGAGGTCCCGGTGTTGCCGGGATGCGTCTCTCAAGGGGAAACCATGGAAGAGGTGACCTCGAATATTCGGGAAGCAATTGAGGCTTATCTTTCGGTCCCGGCGGAGGGAGTTCCAACGGAGGACGCGCACATGGTCGAAATCACTGTGTGAAGAACGTCTCCGGTCGCGAATTTGCGAAAGCCCTCGAGCAGCGCGGCTGGGTACTGCTCCGAATCCACGGAAGCCACAATGTTTACGCAAAGACCGGTACTCGCCACCGAATCTCAATGCCGGTACACGGAAACTCGCCCCTCAAGCACGGACTGCTCAATCACCTCATCAAATTGGCTGGCTTGCGAGACTTGGACGAATGACGCGCTTACGTCCCTGCCGGCCGTTCCGAGGACAAGCACGGACGAGGATTCATTTGAAATTGGGCATCGTCGCTCTAGCTTTCGCAATGTCCGCCTCGGCGCAAATGGCTCATCCTCTTGGCTGTCAAACTGCGTATTGGATTACTAGAACGGATCGGGAAGAGTATTCCAGTTCCGCTATCAAAATGGCATTCCGTCGCAGGAGATCCTCAACCTGGGAGCTCCGGTAATTGCAGTTGTCAAGCCGGACCACCTTTGGCGGTGTACCGCGCGCTTCGGCGAGGTCAATAAAATCGGAGTCGGCTGTAACGATCGTTAGCCCGTTCGCCCCGGCATATTCCCAGATCGTCTCGTCCGAGGTAAATTTGGCGAGACCAGTATCAAACACGTGGACCGAACCAGGGAAAAGCTCGGAGAGCCGGCCGGCCAGTTTCGGCGAGAGGTTCGCGTCGAAAAAAAGCTTCAACGGGATGTACGTTCTCGTCCAAACTGCGAGGCGTAAGCATACACGGCGGGGAAGTCGTCTTTATCAAGGTAGGAGTAATCGCGCAGGATTTCGTCCTCGCTCATACCGCATGCAAGCATATCCAGAACATCCCAGACGGTAATACGAAGTCCACGGATACAAGGTTGCCCCGAGCGTTGGCCCGGCACAAAAGTCACTCGCGAGATGTCGGCCTTATCGATCATGGCCATGACCAACATTATCGCGCATTTCTACTCAACAATAACAATGCTGCGGTCGCTGTCCGAACCAATCAGCGGTGCAATCAGACCCGCTGAGATTACATTGTTCTTGGCGTCGTTTCGGGCGGGGCCGCCTCCCTGGGACGGGACCGGATGCGGATCCGGGCAAGGGGTGGATGGACTTGATTGGCGCGCGGGCGATTCCGAAACCGATGTTGAGTAGCCGCTCGTGGAATTGCCGGCTACTTTATCCGAAGCAATGAGGAGGCACAGGGGCGTTCCGCAGTATGGACCGGATCCGACACAAAGATTTCATATGCAGGCTTCCGACCACGTGTAATATAAGCGTCATCGCAACATCGAATATGATTCATCATGAAACCCGGCGCGGACCCCAATGACATCAAGCTCGCCTACAACAAGCCCGTTCAGGTAGACGCAAGTGGCGCCCTACTTATAGCAGGGGGCCCGCCGCGGGCCTCCGGTACCTGGAGACATTCGGATTGGGGGTGTTGCGCGGCCCGGATCGCTAACACGCGATGTGTTGCTCGATTGCAAGCTGGTTATTCGAAAATCCTGCGGATCGGAGTGAATTTGGATCGAGAAGGGAGGCGGCGTTATACGATGGAAGTTCTGCCGCTCAGGCAGGATCATGCTACTCCCCCCAAATAGGAACTCGCTTTGGTTTGGTGTGCTTCTGTTCGTTGCAGCCACTCCTCTACGGGAGGTCGGTCCGACCGCCTTACTGTGGGCCGCCCCGTGCCTGCTGTTCGCCGCGCTTGCGATTACGTGGGGGGCCGAGGCGGCGCAGTTCTTTATCGCGCAAGGATTCGCTCTCGCCATCCTGGCGTTGCTGCAAACGCTGCCCGAGTTTGCGGTGGAAGCTGTATTGGCGTGGCACCAGCAAGTTCCCTTCCTGCTTGCGAATCTCACTGGCGCTCTACGGATTTTGACGGGCTTGGGTTGGCCCATGATTTATTTTGCGGCGGCGTATGTCCATCGCAAGCGGACCGGTAAGGCTTTGGGCGAGATTTGCCTTCACGCGGAACAGAGCGTCGAGGTAGTCAGCCTGGTGCCGCCACTGATCTACGCCAGTGTGATTCTCTACAAGGCCACGCTGCATGCTTACGACGCGCTGGTTCTGATCGCCATTTACGGTGTTTACTTGTTTGTCCTAAGCAAAATGCCGCCCCAGGAAGAAGAAGGGATTGAAGACCTGGAGGCGATCCCACGCTACATTGTGCTCTCGCCGAAACTCAGACGAGTCGCGCTGATCACTTTGTGTTTTGCGCTAGGCGGCGCGTTGATTTACTTCACCGCGGAACCATTCCTGGGGGGGCTGATGGCAGTAGCTCTCTACTTCGGCATCCCGAGTTTCGTGTTCATCCAGTGGGTGGCTCCCTTTGTTTCGGAGTTTCCGGAGATGGCCTCCACATTCTACTGGGCGCGCACTGTTACGCGCGCTCCCATGGCGCTGATGAACATGGTTTCCAGCAACATCAACCAGTGGACACTGCTGGTGGCCATGTTGCCGCTCGTATATTCGCTCAGCCGCGGCGGCCTGACGGGCTTCCCGATCGACGACCGGCAACGATTGGAACTGGCGATGACTATCGGGCAGGCTGGCCTGGGAATGCTATTCCTGATCAATATGCGATTGGCCTGGTGGGAAGCCATGGGGCTGTTCGCGCTCTGGAGCGTTCAGTTTGTGTTCTCGATATTCGCTCCGAATGAAGCGCGTCATACTTTTGGCCACTACGTACATCTATCCATTACCTTGCTCTACTTCGCCTGGGCGCTCTGGGAAATCGTAAAACTGCTCGCGGGACGGCGATCCCCGGCGGCTTTCCAGCAGTTCGCGACGATGTGGCGGGAGCACGTTCGCACAGCCGCATGAACCCGGCGCGATAAGATTGAAAGTTCAACGCAAGAACAATAACAAACAATGCTTGTCGTAATGCAAGAAGCGGCCCCGGAGGCCCAGATCCAGGCAGTGATTGACCGGCTAGTGGGCATGGGGTTTACCGTGCACCGTTCCACCGGAGTTCGCCATACCGTGCTGGGCGGAGTTGGGCCGGTGGACGACGTGGACCCCATCGAGTTCGAAGTAATGGAAGGTGTGAAGGAATGCCACCGCATCGTTTCGCCATACAAGCTGGCTAGCCGCAACTTCCGTCCTGGTGGAACGGTGGTCCAGATTCGGGACGTCAGGATTGGCGGCAAGGAAGTAGTGGTGATGGCCGGCCCGTGCAGCGTCGAGAGCCGGGACCAGATCGAACAGTCGGCTGAGATCGTGGCGAGTTACGGCGCGAAAGTGATTCGGGGAGGCGCCTTTAAGCCGCGCTCATCACCGTACAGCTTCCAAGGACTGGGCGAAGAAGGGCTGCGGATGATGAGGGAGGCCGCGGACCGTCATGGCTTGCTGGTTATCAGTGAAGTGATGGACCAGACGCAGATCCCTCTGCTGGCGGAGTATTCGGACATTCTGCAAGTGGGTGCCCGTAACATGCAGAATTTCAATCTTCTGCGTGAGCTCGGTCACCTGCGCAAACCAGTGCTACTCAAGCGAGGGATCGCGGCCACCATCGAAGAGCTGCTCCTTTCGGCGGAATACGTGCTGTCGGGCGGCAACTACGATGTGATCCTGTGCGAGCGAGGGATCCGTACATTTGAGACGTACACTCGCAACACTATGGACATTTCCGCGATTCCCGTCGTCCAGGCGCTGTCGCATTTGCCGATCGTGGCCGATCCTTCGCACGGCACCGGCCGTCGCGATAAGGTGATCTCCATGGCTCGCGCTGCCGTGGCTGCGGGCGCTGACGGCTTGTTGGTTGAGGTGCATCCCGACCCCGATCATGCCCTGAGCGATGGCGCGCAGTCGCTACGTCCGGCCCAGTTCGGGGAGCTGATGACTCAGCTAAAGATGATTGCGCCGGCAGTGGGCCGAACACTGTAACAGGCAGGAATTCTGGCTCACGTCGGATGAACACCATTGCGATCTACGGCGTCGGCCTCATCGGTGGATCCTTTGCCTTGGCTCTCCGTAAGTCAGGTTTCGCGGGGAGAATCCTGGGCGTTTCCTCACCGCCCACGCTGACGCGCGCGCTGGAGAATCACATCATCGACGAAGCGGCTTCGCCGAAAATCGCCGCGCAGCAGGCCGATGTGTTGTATTTGGCGCAGCCGGTTCGCGTGATTCTGGACAGCTTGCCGGAGCTTGACAAGTGGGTTCGCCCCGATGCCTTGGTGACCGACGCGGGCAGCACCAAACAAGCAATCGTGGCGCGCGCGGCGGAGTCGCTCACGGGTGCTCAATTTCTGGGCGGCCATCCCTTGGCCGGTAAGGAAAGCCGGGGCTTGGATTCCGCCGACGCGGACCTGTTCCGAGGACGCACCTATGTACTTACGCCGGTTTCCGCCGGTGCTCTGGCCACACCCCGCGCACGAGAGTTTCTAAGCTGGCTGAAACGCATGGGCGCCGTACCCACGATCATGGATGCCGAAGAGCACGACCGCACGGTAGCTCTGACCTCGCACCTACCTCAACTGGGATCGATCGCGCTGGGAATGCTATTGGCCCAAAAGGATTGCGTCGACCAGGGAGCATTCGGGCCCGGGTTACTGGATAGCACCCGTCTGGCGCTCAGCCCGTTCGAGGTCTGGGCGGACATTCTGGCCACCAATTCCGGATTTATTGATCAGGCGCTGACCGAATTGATCAGCGTTCTGGAGACCTTGCGCCACGATCTCACGAAGCCTGAAATGAGCAATCATTTCGCGACCGCCGCCCTTTTGGCTAATCGGGTTCGGGGTACTAAACGGAACCCTTCTGGTTTTTGAGCGCGGTTCGATCTATAATAACTAGGATCAAATGGAGTCTACATCCTCGTTCTTAGCCGCAGTGCGTGATGATCTGCTTTCTTCGGAAGCGGTCACAAGATTTTCCCCAAACCGCAGGTTTGCGACACTTTTCTCGGAGGGCGATCCCGCCGAAAACGTGTACTACCTGGATTCGGGTTTGGTGAAGCTATACAAGCGCAACGGCGAGGGCAAAGAAATCATCATCCAAATCGTTGCGCCCGGCGAACTGTTTGGGGAGCAGTCTCTCGAAGAGAATGGAACCCGGGGGATGTCCGCAGAGATTCTGCACGAAGGCGTTCTGCACGTTATCCCGCGTCTTTCTTTCATCCAGTTCTGTAATCAAAACCCGGAACATTGGCACGCCGTTTCAGATTTGCTGATTACCAGAAAACGCGAATTGGAGAAGAAAATCGAACTGCTTTGCCTGCAGGATGTGGAGTACCGGATTCTGTTCTACCTGGCTGAGTTGGCCGGCATGTTCGGTGTGAAAAACGGGGAGGAGTTCTCGGTGCCGCTGTCACAAGGCGAGTTGGCCAGTCTGATCGGCGCGACCCGGGAGACCACGTCCACCACGCTGAACTCTTTAGCACGGCGGGGGCTGATCCGGCTGGGACGGCGGCAGGTGATCTTGTCTTCCATGGACGGAGTCACTGCTGCGGCAGCGGATCGGGCCGCTAAAGCAGCTACAACGGTCTAACCCGAGCAATTCGGGAACACAACCCGAGTCACGCTCGTACT
>JBBSHP010000064.1:0-11375 GCA_038232555.1 Bryobacterales bacterium | reverse complement strand
CTGGTCGCGATCCACAGGTCCTGCTGCCGCTCCCGTTTCCGCCGGGTTCCCATCGCCATGTCATATAGACGCTCAGAACATTTCCAACGTCACATGTTCTGAACGGGTGATCTTACTATTACCACGGGCTGCTAGCACCGAGAACTCCTCGGGAGCAGGAATTTCAGCCAGTATCGTGATCTTTCCACCGGTCGAAATTCCCTTTGCAGGCCCAATTTGGTCGGAATAGTCCAAGTCGATACCGCGTGCTGCGATGAGGGCCTTGAGCCGCTCAATGTGATGCGTCGGATCGCCCTTCACCTGCGCGAATTCTGGCAGCGGGCCGCCATCAGTCTGACTGATATCGAAAATGTGAGCCGCACGGAAGCCGAAGAGGCGGGTCTCCTCGTCTTCGGCTAGTTCTTCCTTGGCGCGCTTCCGGCCCGCCATCGGAGCAAGGATTACGATGCCTGTCTGGCCTTTGCGGACGTATCGGCGCATCTTGAGCCAGGAGTGAAAGCCGGCCACATGAGTGGCATCCGGCCGCTGGCGATGGATTAAAAGACAGTTGCCCCAACTGTACTTGTGAAAGCGCGACATCGTCGCCAGGTAAGTCGCCAGTGCGTCGCTCTGGCCTTGGTCCAAAGCTTGCATCAAGCGAGTAAGTGCGTCTTCGCTGAGTTTCTTGGCTTGTTCGGTAGTCATAGTTGTGACCTCGCAGTCGAGTCCTCGCCCTCGCGGGAGAGGGCCCTTAGGCGGGCACCTCCATGTGGGCGGCTTCGTCCGAAGCGCCGGATTTGCCAGGACGGTCCAGCTTGTTGATCGAGGTGACGCGCACTTCCGTGATCGACTTCTTGACCTCGGTAGCCCTATTGCCGGTACCGGTCTTCTGCACGTATTCCCTGGTGCGGATCTCGCCTTCGATCTGCACGTGCGCGCCTTTGATCAAGGTGGCCGCGAATTCTGCAAGCCGTCCGAAACGATGCAGCGGTGCCAAGTCGTCTGGTTCTGGCGTTCGCCTGTCTCGCGATCTTTCCAGCTCCGCTTCGTGGCGAGCGACAAGACCGTGAATGAGGTCTGGCTCTGGGTGGTTCGAACTTCGGCGTCTTTGCCGAGGAATCCGATGAGAGTGACTCGATTCTGATACATGATGTGGTTCTCCTCTTTCTGCTCCCGAGTCTCTCGGGGCACCTGAAAGCAAGCGGAGCCGCTCCCAAGAGCGAAGCGGTGAGCCGGAGTGCATTCTTGGGGGGACCGGTGGAGATTCTGGTGAGCGTAGGTGAGCGAACCCGGAGGGCAGAATCTTGACTGGGGGTGCCAAGAAAGCAGAATGGAGGTGAGCGCCGGGCGCGGCTAGGCCGGTGTTTGGCCGTCAAGCGAAGCAGTGCCCGAGAGAAACGGTGCAGAATGACAGGAACCGCAGCCTCAACAGATTGAGTTCGCTCGCAAGGTGGCGCGACAAGGCATGATGTTCGGATCACCTCTTGGAAGACCGAAACACCACCGGGATTGTCTCTCAACTCGTGGAGAAGGAAAAAGCACAGACTACGAGGCGGTGCCGTCCGATTGCAGCGCCATAGTTGAGGAGAGATTCAGCCAGATCGACGGGCGTAAAGTCCTGTGGGATCGAATGAGACCGCGTCGGAAACGCGGCAGATCCCTGTAAGATAGAAGGCTACCTGGGATAGTCGAAGCGAGGCACCTGAATACTGCGGGCCCGGCCCGGCATAAGCAGCCCGACGATTCCGGTCCCGCCGCAAAATTACGTTGCCAGCCGGGACCTCTGCGAGCACTGGACAGAGTTGGCACTAAGGATACGTCGCAACTCGGCGATGGCTGAGCTCTTGACCTGGGCAACACGCGAGTCGCACAAACTCAGTTCGCACGCTATTTGATGGACGGAGTCGCCGTGGAGAATGGCGTTCAATACGCGCTGTCCAATTGAGGGAAGCGACTGGATTGCCTGATACCCGTTGTCGCTGTTCGGCCTTTCCGATGATTCCTCGGGGTCCGAGGAGGCGATGGCTTTGCTGCAGATTTCAGCGATGGCCCCTTCAAGGCTCACTGGCGATCCAGCCTGAGCCTCGCGGTCTAACTGCTGATACTTGCATGAAGAGATTCCCATCGCGTCAGCGATTTGCGTCGTGGACGGGACCCGGTTCAAGGACTGTTCCAGATCTCTGCAAATGGCGTCTCGCTTGCGTTGGAACTGACGCCCTGCGCGTAAGGGGATCGAGCTGACGTAGATAGTCGAGGATCGCTCCCTGATTGCGATGTTCCGCGAAGGTCTTGAGCTTTAAATTGCGGTTTGCATCATAACGATCGACAGCTTGAATCAATCCGGTCGTACCGGCTGAGACCACGTCTTCGAGCGCTACTCCGGAATGGCACCGTCGATGGACACGCATGGCTACCAAAGAGACCTGCGGTAGTTGGTTGAGGTGTGCCAGGCAAACGAGAGACGCAAGGACGGCGCTTCTGTGGAAAAATCGACGGCCGGTTCCGATGGCCCTGGCTTGATTAAGGTCAGGCCGACTTCGAGAGCGTTTGCTCCAGTGGTAAGCGCTGGTCTCGCGCCCCACGTGTTTCGCGAGCTTGCCAAGTTGGACAACCTGTTCAGCTAGGAACCAATCCTGCTCGGGAGAGCCTTCCGCGCAACCGCGCTCTTGCCAGTACGAATAGGCCAGCCGAGTGATGCGTTCATGTTCGGAGGTGAGTTCTTCCGAAGAGAAAGCCTGCTCCGTGTCCGCCAAGGTTTCGTCAGATTGTCGATTGGCTTCGATCTGTACTTCTGATCCCGTTGCTTTTGCTGCGACCGTCTCCACGACGGGTGTTGATTCGAGTTTGAGTTTAGAAGGCATGCGATCTCCTTTGATGAGGAACGTCGGTCATACGATGACCGGGGGGTGAGGCTTGCGGCGAGCCAGAGTATCAGCAGGTAAACATCCGCTGATATAGGCTATTTAATCGAAGTGAAAACCAGGTGTCAAGCGAGGTTTGACGCTCTCGATATGGGGTGTGTTCGGTATGTCCGTTGCGCCCGTTGAAATGCGCTTCTTGCTACCCGCTCAATAACCCGCTCAATACGCGCCGAATGGGTGTTGCAAAGTGCCTTTAGTCCGCGTCGAATCAACGTAGAATCAACAGAGTAGGTCGGGTGACTATGATTTGTATCAGAGGGTCGGGGGTTCAACTCCCTCCGCCAGCTCCATAGATCCCGGATGAGTTAGCTTCCCTTCTGGCGGCATGCCCAGAATTCGGATTGAGGCCACCTCCTTTCCAACCCGTAGTAGGCGCGGTGGGTTTCCCGGTATTGCAAAAACGAATCGCTATTCGCGCGATCGTATTCCCGTGCTTTGCCCGCCTGGCCGTGCAGCAACTGCACCACAAGGGGAGCCGCTTGCATTGCCATCTTCATAGCGGCACACAAGCCTAAACCAGACAGCGGGTCATAGCTCCGCGCGGCATCGCCCACGGCCAGCCAGTTGTCTGTCGCTACTGTGTTCCGAACCGACGTGACCGCCGAGAACAAGGCTACACTGGCGGGAATCCGCTCAATCCTTCCCCATGTGTGAGGCGCCTTTGCCAACTGATTTTGGAGGAATGCGCTCGAATGCTCCCGCCCAATCGCGTAGAGATCTCCATCGGTCATGTAGGCGAGGACATACTCTCCGCCGGGGAGCAAGGCAGAGTAGAACCAGCCCTCGTCGACGGCTTCTACCAGTGTGTAACAAGACGCGCAGGCTCGGGGAGAAGGAGGGCAGAGCGCGGCCACGGCGATGAGCCGATCGAACACCACGCGCGCTGGAAATCCGAACGAGCCAGAGGGACACCTGCCACTGCAATCCACCAGGAAGCGGCATTGCAGAATTTCGGAGACATCCTGGCGACCGCGAGATGTGCGCAATCGCCAGCCCGTCTCGTCGGCGGCGCATTCCTGGACTCCGGTTTCGCTATACAACGCTGCTCCAGCCTCGGTGGCCGCAGCTACAAACATGGCGTTGAACTTCGGTCGATCGATGTGCCAGCCATTTCCGTACGGAGAGAAGAGAAAGTCAGTGGCCTTGGGCTCCGCGCTCCCCCACACGGACACGATCCCGGGAGAAGGCCGGTGCGCCTGGGCATGGAAGGCTTCGGACAGCTCGAGATCGGCCAATACGCGCGAGGCTTGCGGAGGCAGCGTCTCTCCAATGTTGAATTTGGCGCTGCGAGATTTATCCAGCAGGGCTACGGACAATCCGCTCCGGGCCAGCAGCATCGCCGTCACGCTGCCGGCCGGACCGGCACCCACCACCGCAACATCGAAACGCTCCGGCATGCTGTGGTTGCAGCGGTGTCTTAGTCCGGATCTTTCGGACGGGGCTGCTCTTCGAAACGTCCATTCGGTTGTTGCAGGATGAATCCCAACTTGTACCAATCGGTTATCATCTGCTCGACCGACATTCCGCTCGAATTAGAATCCTCCGCCACACGGGCCCAGGGAACGTAGGCGTCTGCCCCAGGTTTCAACACGTCCAGGGGACGTTGCGCAGGCCACCAAACCAGGTCGACGCCCGCTTTGCCGCTCTCGATCGCGCAATCCAGAAAATCGGATTGCCAGGGTAGGGACATCTGGCTGCTCACGTCGCCAGGCCGCATTTGCGAGGCATTGAGCCGGAAGGGTTCCACAAACGGAAAGATGTCACGGAGTTTCCAACTCGCTTCGATTCCCGGAAAAAACGCGGCTCCCACGCAAGGATTCAGGGCAGCGCGGGTGAGCCCTGGGGGATCAATCGGCGCGGGTGACGTGGGCAGCGTACCCGGAACAAAATTTCCGTCCTTCCACATCTGCAGCATCTTGTACTGCGTTTTCGTCAGAGTGCCATTGGGGCCGTCTGGATATAAGTCAGACCACATTCGCGGCATATCACCCCCGCCAGTACTCGGGTCGCCGGCTTTGAGGGCGGGTACCGAGAGCTTGTTGAAGACTAATAGGCGGTTGGCTGGTGGCATATTCTTGAACGAATGGTGGAATCCACTAGACGTGAACGTAGGCTGACCGTTGCCGAACACCCAGCGCATCCCCGCGGCTCGCGTCAGAATGGGTAGAATATCGGCCGTCAAAGAGGGCTTAAAGGTGGCATCGCTGAAAGGGCTTGCCATCAAACCACCGTCGATTGCCGATTGAAGAAGTGTGTCATAGAGCGTCACCACTGTTTGCAATCCGGGTGCGTATCTGGGCGGGCCGACGATGACCCACGCATCCGCTATGGGAGGTGTGGTGCCGTCCTTCAACTTCACCGTTGCGCTGATCAAGCCATCGGAAATATCGTCATACCAATCGTGATCGGCGAAATCACCCCCAGCCAAACTCGCCCCGGTTGGAGATTTCGTCTCTCCAAATCCACCTAACACGATCAACGAGCCGCGGTCGTCCGTCGTTATCGTCCCTAGTACAAACTGCACCGGTTTATCCAGGAAAAGCTGGTTGACCTGAATATCTTTCGCCGAGCCCGTTGCCTTCGATTTGTTCAAGTCTGCATAATCGGGATTCTTGCCACTTACTTTGGCCGGACCGGGATCGAGTCTTAATTGATTGCGATCGCCAGTGAATTGCTGGTTTCGCATGGGCGGATTCAGTTGCTTCTGAGGATGGAAGAATTCAGCTGCGGCTTTGGTGTTGGCGATATGAACCGTCCATTCGATGACTGCGCATCTTCGCTGGTAATTTCTTTCACCAGGGCGTTGTGTTCGTCAAGCCGAACAGATGAAACCGGGCACCCTGCCTCTTAATCAGCCCAGCGGCATCGCGGAATCCGCCCGGCGGAGTGACCACGTCGTCAGGTCTTTCAGGCCCGATAAAGTACCCGTCCTTGCTGTTACCAAGACGAGCGATTCCGATGGGCGGATAAACTTTTATAGTTTTTATCATCTTGTCCTCCTGATCCGGATCAGTTTAGCAGGATTAGTTCCGGCAAAATTCAAAGCTTGGCGACGGGTTCGATACATGCCTTGACACCATGGCATGCACTGACTGATAGCCAGAGTCTCCCCAAAAACAGTGTGCGCCTCGGTCCGCTTACCTTGCGTCTCCGACAGTCCGCGTCCAGGATCGCGCCGTGTACGCTATAGCTGAGCTGAAACAGGGTTGATCACAGGCTCACCGACCGACGCAGCATTGATGCAGAGAGCGGTAACTGCCGCGCTAGACCGTTTCGGGGGATCGAAGTGCTTGAGGTTCAATTTTTGAATTTGCCCAACAGCTCCTCCGCGTACAGCGCTCCGGCGGGTGATTCTTCATGCTTGAAGAACACAAAGACATCGCGTCCGGTGTTCAACAAATGCTCAACCCGCGACCGGATCTCAGCACGGTCTTCGACGGAGTAGTCGTCTTTCCGCAATCGCGAGTACACGAAATTGGCAGTGATTACTTCGGGAATGACCAGCTTCGCAGACTCTGCGAGGCATAGCGCCGCCCCATGCTTTTCTAGTAGCGAGTAGATGGGTGGCGCGAGCCAGGAAGGGTGCCGGAACTCGAACGCGCATCGAATCTCCTGAGGCAAAGTAGGCAGAAAATCGGCCAGGAGGGCTTCGTCGCATTTCAGTGCCGGCGGCAGTTGAAACAGAACCGGGCCAAGGCGTCCTGCGCTTCTCAACGGATCGATTGCCTTAAAGAATACATCCGTGAACTCGGAGGTCTTCAGCCGTTGAATATGCGTGATGCGCATGTGCGCTTTCAGCGGGAACACGAAACCGGGCGGTGTGGAAGCCACCCACTTCTCCAACGTTGAAGGGGACGGCAGCCGCCGGAAAGTATAGTTGACCTCGACCGCGTTCAGCCGGCCGGAGTAATAAGATAGGAACTTAGCGGACGCGAGCTTTTCTGGATAAAAACCCGGTTTCCAGCTCGCGTACGCGAACCCGGATGTTCCGCAAAACAGGTCTGCCATTTTCCTCCGAAGGGCGTACGGCATCTTTCAGGGCCAGCCGCGCATCACTTACAATAGAGCAAACTCGCTTGCAACCGCAAAGTCCTAAGAAGAAGCTCAGCATGCAGAGCCTGCGCGCCTTGACGCCGGACATCATGGAGCTGGTGCGTCCACGCCGGGGCATCCTGGCCATTGGCTTTGGCCTGATGGTGATCAACCGCCTCTGTGGTTTGGCGCTGCCCGTTTCCACCAAATTTCTGATTGACGACGTGCTCGGAAAGCATCGCATGGAGTGGCTGACCCCGTTGGTAGTGGGTGTGCTCCTGGCCACATTGATTCAGGGCGTAACATCCTTCACGCTGACACAACTGCTGTCAAAAGCCGCACAACGGCTAATCGCGGAACTGCGCCAAAAGGTGCAGGCACATATAGGCCGGCTGCCCATTACTTATTACGATTCAAACAAAAGCGGCACTCTGGTCTCGCGCATCATGAGCGACGTCGAGGGAGTGCGTAACCTGGTCGGCACGGGGCTGGTCGAATTCGTGGGCGGCCTGCTCACCGCGATGTTCTCTCTGTTCTTCCTCTTCAGGATTAGCGCGCTGATGACCGGCATTGCCCTGGCAATCATTGCAGCCTTTGCGCTGACTCTCAGTAAAGCCTTTGCGACCATTCGGCCCATCTTCCGGGAGCGGGGCAAAATTAATGCTGAAGTAACGGGCCGCTTAACCGAATCCCTGGGAGGCGTCCGGGTGGTTAAGGGCTATCACGCGGAAAATCGGGAGGCCGAGGTTTTCTCGGGCGGCGTTATGCGCCTGCTGGAGAACGTGCTCAAGAGTCTCACGGCGATGTCGATGATGAGTCTCTCTGCTACCGTTCTGATGGGTTTGGTTGGCGCGATCGTTATGTACATCGGCGCGCACCAGATTGCAGCCGGACAAATCAAGCTGGGAGATTTCGTCATGTTCACGGCATTCATGGCGTTCCTGGTGGCTCCCATCATTCAGGTGGTTGCGATCGGAACGCAGCTAACGGAAGCGCTGGCCGGCTTGGAGAGGACCCGTGAAGTACTCAACGAGAGCCGTGAGGACGCCGATCCACGCCGTGTTCGACAGCTCCCCACCATCCGTGGCGAGTTGGTGTTTGACAACGTGAGTTTTGCGTACGAAGAGGGCAAAACCGTTCTGCACGACGTATCGTTCCAGTCGGCGCCGGGTACGGTCACCGCACTGGTGGGATCGTCAGGATCGGGCAAGTCGACCATCATCGGACTGATCTCGGCTTTCCATGTGCCCGATCAAGGACAGGTGCGGGTGGACGGGATCGATCTGGCGACGGTCCGCCTGGAATCTTACCGCACCCAGCTCGGCGTAGTGCTTCAGGAGACGTTCCTCTTCGATGGGACTATCCGTGAAAACGTGGCGTTCTCCCGCCCGAACTCGACGGAAGCGGAGATCATGGAAGCCTGCCGCATTGCCCGGGTGGACGAGTTCGCAGAGAAATTCGAAAAGAAGTATGACACAATCGTGGGCGAACGCGGAGTGAAGCTGTCTGGCGGACAGCGCCAGCGCGTCTCGATTGCGCGCGCCATTCTGGCCGATCCTCGTATTCTGATCCTGGATGAAGCGACCTCCAGTCTGGACTCGGAATCGGAAGGCCTGATCCAGGAAGGCCTGCGCTACCTGATGCAGGGCCGCACTACATTTGTAATTGCGCACCGGTTGTCGACCATTCGCCGTGCCGATCAGATCCTGGTGGTTGAGGTAGGAAGAATCCTGGAGCGAGGTACCCACGAGACGCTCTACGCAGAGCGCGGACGCTACTACGATCTCTACACAAAACAGCATGGGCTGGAAGCGAATCTGTTCCTCGCGCCAGGCGAAGGCGACTCCAGCGGAACGGACCGTGATGGCCGACGCGTGGAACGCGCCACCGAAGCTGCCGCGCTGTCCGATGCAATGCGCATGGTGCGCGGCTAACCCTCAGGGCTTTTTCGGCATCTCATCCTTCAAAATTGATTGAATGGTCTGTGATACCTGCGCTGGCGCAAGGGACCCATCGACCGTCCAGATATTCGCCTCCGGATAATAACTTCGGATGGTCTCCAGTTCTCGATGATAGTCCTTCAGCCGCCGGGCAATCACTTCAGGTTTGTCGTCCGCCCGCCCGCGCACCTTCAGCCGCTCCTGAGCCAGCTTGTCGGAGATATCTAACTGGATCACGACTGGCGAGGGTAATCCGAGTTTCCGCACTAAGGCCGCAAGATGGTCCGCCTGATCCTTGGTCGCGGGGTAACCGTCGAGCACCACACCCTTGGTGAGGTCCATGCCGCTCAACTCATCCCGAACCAAATCGTTGACGGCAGGGTTGGATTGGGGAGTACCTGGTCGAATTCCCTCTGTCTCATACTTCGCCAGCGCCGCCGGATGGCTCCTGATCAGATCTTCCACGGTGATCGTCGGGCTTCCAAAGGTCTTCTTCAGGAACTCCGATTGAGTAGTCTTACCACTGCCGGGCGGCCCGATCAAGACAATGACAAAGCGCATGTCCTTGGGTTGCGCTGCGGCCGCTCCAACCCATAACAGGCCGATGGCGATAGACACAAACTTGCGTCGTGAGTGCATCCGGACTCCTTGTCTGTTTCCGCTCTTGGTTCCCTGCGAAACTATATACTAAGCCTTTGCTTCTGTCCATACTCATCCCGGTTTACAACGAGCGTACCGTCGTTGAGCGGAGCTTGTTGCAGGTACTCGCGGCTACGCTTCCGGAAAATATGCAGCGCGAACTGGTGATTGTAGACGATTGTTCAACGGATGGCACCTCAGCGATTCTCGACCGTTTGGCCGCCGGAAACCCGCTCATCCAATTGCACCGCCACACCGTCAATCAGGGTAAAGGAGCGGCGGTGCGAACGGCCATTCAGCACGCCCGCGGGGAGTTTTGCATTGTTCAGGATGCCGACCTCGAATACGATCCGTCGGAATATTCCAAGCTGCTACGGCCGCTCCTGGATGGACATGCGGACGCCGTCTTCGGATCGCGCTATCTCGCCGGCGAGCAAACCCGCATTCTGCCGTTCTGGCACTCCATGATCAACAAGGGCCTGACGCTGCTCTCGAATATGTTCTGCAATCTCAATCTGACGGACATGGAGACGTGCTACAAAGTGTTCCGCACCGACTTGTTGAAGAGCATCCCGGTGCGATCGAACCGCTTCGGGTTTGAGCCCGAGATCACGATGAAGTGCGCCAAGCGGAAGCTGCGGATCTACGAAGTCCCGATCAGCTATCACGGGCGCACTTATGAAGAAGGCAAGAAGATCGGCTGGAAGGACGGGATCAAGGCGTTGGCTGTAATCCTGCGGTTCTGGCTGATTGACGATCTCTACGTGGAGCCCTACGGCCGTGCATTCCTGAACAACATGACGGGCACGCCGCAGTATCTGAACTGGTTGACACGCGCGCTGCGGCCCCACGTCGGCGATACCGTACTAGAACTCGGAGCGGGAATAGGGAACATGACGGCGCGACTGATGGGCCGCAGGCTGCACTACGTGGCTGGTGAAAAAGATCCTCTTTATCTTGACGCGCTGCGTAACCGTTTTCTGCGGACCCCCAACGTTTCGGTGGTCAAACTCGATCCGGAGATTTCCGACGACTTTGCGGGGACGGGTGCTCCCTTCGATACGGTTTTGTGCGTGAACGTGCTCGAGTACTTAACCCATGCTTCGCCTATTCTGCAATCCGTGTGGAAGGTCCTTCAAGAGGACGGCACGATTGTGGTCTTGGTCCCACAAAGCAAGTTGCTTTATGGAACGATCGACCAGACGCTGGGGCACAAGCGACGATTCGACAAACGCGAACTGCGTGACTTACTCGCGGAGAATGGCTTCGCACTCCAAGGTACTCAGGAGCTGAACAAATTCGGAGCCTTGGCTTGGGCCTTCTACGGCCGGCTGCTGCGTCGCAAACACATCAGTAAAGTGACGCTTAAGATCTTCGACAAGACGGTGTGGGTCTGGCGTTTTCTGGATCCGGTGCTGCCATGGCGCGGCCTGACGTTAATTGCGATTGCCAGACACGTTGGATTAGCCACAAAGTAGAATGGGATCAGAATGGAGTTTCAATTCCGCCAGGCCATCTGCAACGAGGTTTACGGCAAAGCTCCGCTTGCTGAGGTATGCCGCAGCATTCGCCGGATTGGCTATGCAGGTATCGAGATTGCACCCTTCACGCTTGCGGATCGGCCTTCCGAAATCTCGCCGGAGCAGCGGAGACAATATCGCGAGCTGATCCAGTCGGAAGGCTTGGAGTTCGTGGGCCTGCACTGGTTGATGGTCTCGCCCAAAGGACTGCATGTCACGACACCAGACCAAGCTTTACGCCAACGGGGTTGGGACCACATCCGTGAGTTGATCGACTTGTGCGCCGACCTCGGCGACAATGGCGTGATGGTTTTTGGATCGCCGCAGCAACGGGCCATCACCGG
>JBBSHP010000063.1:0-11398 GCA_038232555.1 Bryobacterales bacterium | reverse complement strand
CACGCGACGATTGTATTGGCTGGAGACGCACAAGGCAGTCTTCCGCTGGGTGCTGAAGATTCTAACTGAAGAAGGGTTGGTCAGCGGATGCCGCCGCTGACAGGTTCGACGAATTTCAGGTGACTCCCCTTCGTCTCACCGTCTGAAAACACTCACTTCTGCCACGGGCTGCTAGGGTACGTCGGAGCCAGGTCAGTGTTGATTACACGCGGTTGAGGAGCACTGTGGCGCAAGGCCCGTCGGAATAGGATCTGGGCCGATTCCCGATCACGAAATGCCGAAAGAAAGAAGTTGACGGTAGCACCTTGCGAGTCAACAGCCCGATACAAGTAACACCACTCGCCTTTCACCCTTATATAGGTCTCATCGACACGCCAGGAGCGGTTGGTGGGTTTGAGGTGAGGTCGCTGACACAGCTCTAGTTCCGGTGCGTAGCGCTGGACCCAACGCTATATCGTTGAATGATCCACGGTGATGCCCCGCTCGGCAAGGAGTTCCTGAACCTCGCGATACGACAGACTGTAACGGAGGTACCACCGAATTGCACACACGATGATCTCGGGCTCAAACTGTCGCCATTTAAAAGTAATCGTCGCCACCGCGTCGGGCGAAAAAGCGTGAACCGATAATCGTCCGGCTGGATCGGCGCACCCCATACGCTTTTCGTTTCGTTCGGCCAGCCTGGCGCACCTTAGACCGCGCTTCAGTTGGTGCCTGCGGCCGCTGAGTTCAGAGCTGCGGCTGACTCATATCCTTTACCTGAGTAGACGCTTCACATTCCGGCGGCCGCGAATCACAACCATAATGCGGATAGGCTTAACTTCCGGTTGGTAGACCACAAGGAATGAATACAGCGGGAAAAAGAGAACCGGCCGCCTGGTCAAATCTCTGCGAGTATGCCCTTGGCCTGGCATTCGGCCAAGCGACGTAAATAGCTCGTAAAACTCACCTTCAATTCGATCGGCAAGCTCGGCACTATTTACTGCGATACGAGACCAGATTTCAAATAGATCGTTTTGAGCTTCGGCCGAAAGCTGATAGAGATCCCTCACCTCTTCTGCTGGGTGAGCCAAGCCATCTTGCGCCTCTCCATATCAGCCAGTGATTCCTCGACAGAAAACAATTTACCACGGTCGAACTGTCCAAAAGCCCGCTCGATCTTCTCATGTATGTCGGCCTGCTGGTCACGCAGACAATCATTCTCAGAATGCAGCAATTCCAACGCTCGTCCGATGACCTCATCTGCACTTTCATAGATGCCCGTCTCGATCGCCTGAGCGACCAATTGCTCATGATCAGGACGAAGGGTGATTGCCATACGTGCCTCTTGCAATATTGTCGCAGGTCGATACTCTGATGGGTGCTTAGATGCGCGTGCGCTACGAGCGCAAAGGGCCGAGAAGGGCCCTGCGCTCGATTTATCAAACAACAAACCACGCATAGTCGTATCGAACGGCAACTTCTATTGAAAAACTCTTTCACACCTTCTGCCGCTTCAAAGACACATACGATTTGTGCCTCGTTCGGTTATCTTGGGGCGGCTTAGTCGTGCGCTTGTAGCCGGGCGCCGCAATGGGTGCATGCCCCATTTGAGTCCTGAGGACAGCGGATATAGCAGTTCGTGCAGAGTGAATTGGGATCGTTAGGCAACATTCCTATTTTGTCCGTACAGCGTTATATCGGTCGCCTGGCTCGTGTTGGCAGTTTGTTCCCAAGGAATAGGGCAACTGCGCAGACAGACAGAACCCGCGTTTCGCAGCTGGATTATTGGTCCGCCTTCGGGCGGGCCGTCTCTGCTCATCCAGTATTTCGAGCGCACCGATTGCCGTTCGATCAGGTCTCGCTCATTTCTGAGTTCGGCGATAGCTTTGTGAATGTCCATTGTTGAACCGGGCACCGGAAGTGAAACAGGCACGGTTGTTCAGCGCTGCCGTGGAGTGGTCCGGCATACTGTTGGACGTGGTTCCCTCGGAATTGGAACATAGCAAATGCCAACGAGGCCGCTCGATTCGGAGTACAAAACAATCCGAACCATACACTACGGTTGTTCGAGGTATTCCGCCATAACATGGGCCACTAACGGCCCCAGAGGTAGCTCTTCTCAATACATCATGAGTCCACCGTCCACGTTCACTGTCTGCCCGGTCATGCCGTCGCTCAGTTCACTCGCGAGAAACACGCATACCCTTGCGATGTCAATCGGCACGAGCCGGCGTTCTAAAGATTGCTGGGCGACAATCGCGGCCATCTGTTCCGGAGTCGCAACTTCCTTCTCTCGTTCTACTTCAATGGCGCCGGGCATAATGCAATTGATGTGAATATCATGAGGACCCATTTCACGCGCTACAGCACGAGTTAAGCCGATCACGCCTCCCTTGGACGCAATGTAATGGCTCAGGTTCGCGAGGCCCTTCAAAAACGTCACTGATGATATGTTGACGACCTTGCCTGAACGCTGCGCGACCATATGAGGCAGAACCAGCTTCATGCAGCGATACACACCCTTGAGGTTGATGTCCTGGATCTCGTCCCATTCCTGATCAGTGACGTCGAGGAACGCACGGCGTGGATAGATTCCGGCGTTATTAATCAGGATGTCGATCCTGCCGGAACGTCGGATGACATCTTCGACGACGGATTGCAGCATGTCGGTTCGGCGCACGTCTGCCTGCTGCGCCCAAGCCGATCCGCCTTCGCACTGGATTGCTCTCGCGACTCGGTCAACTCCAGCGAGATCGATATCCAGTGCATATACGTTCGCACCTTGCGCAGCGAAGACGTGAGCGATGGATTCGCCGATTCCGGCGGCAGCTCCGGTTACAAGCGCAACCTTTCCCGACAACAGACGTGTATTCACTCCACGAGAATAACCGAATGGGCTGATGGTCTCTCCTATGCCGCCCCCGCGGTGAAGACGGGCCGTTGTTTTACGGCCAAGCTGTGAGCTGCCCAGCCCTTCTCACCAGCTCGCCGTTCGACACGCGCTTTCCACCCCCGGTTACCGGCGGTATCGCATGCGACACTCAATTCGGCGAAGAACAACCGGAGTGGGGTCTCACGATTACCGCATACGCTATCCTCGAATCAGAGCGACGACTGGTGAGCACAACAAATCCCATTTATCTCGAGCTGGTAGACTTCCTCGCTTCCGGCAGCACACCGCGAGACGTGGCCGAGTTTCATCCTTCACAAGAAGCCCAAGAGCGCGTGGCTGAGCTAATCGAGCGTGAAAAAGAGTCGGAGTTGTCGGGCGAAGAAACAGCCGAGCTCAATCATTTCCTCGAACTCGAACACATCCTTCGCGTGGCTAAGGTCAAAGCGCGCCTCATCCTAAACCAATAGCGAGTGAGGCTGAGTCCAGAGCTGCGGCTGCAGATAGCCGAACGCGCCCGTGGCCGGTGCGAATACTGGCTGTTGCATGAGACCGACGCAGCCTTCACGCATCAAGTCGATCACATCCTGAGCCGCAAACACGGCGGTGGCTCATCGGCTGACAACCTTGCGTATGCCTGCACGATTTGCACTCGGTTAAAGGGCAGCGATATCGCATCCATCGACCGATCCGGCAGGTTGGTTCGCCTATTTAACCCACGCTCAGCAGACTGGACCCAGCACTTCGACCTGGACGGTGCCGTGATTCAGCCGTTAACGACCGCGACTGAGGCAACGGCTAGACTGCTTCGATTCAATGCTGCTGAACGCGTTACAGAGCGTCACTTGCTCCAACAATTGGGGCGCTATCCGCGCGCGTGATCGTGCCTTGCGAGTGTCTTTACCAAGCCGGACCTTCGAAAGTAAGGGGGACAGAAATCCGTTTCTGCTGTGTTTAGAACCTTAGCGGTTTTAAGACTTTTTCCGGTACGAAATGGCCCCGTTTTGTTCCCCCTGGCCAGGGCGGCCAAACCGCCGGCTCTCCCCTAAATTCGGGACCTGGTCGCAGCCTTTCGGCGGGAACACTGACGCCGCTGGTCCCCCCGGAGGTCGCAAAACATAGTGGCGCTTATAATTGCCAACGGGCCGCACTAGGCGACTTCCGCTTCGGGGATCTGCTTACTGTGCAGGAAATCGACGGCGCGTTGCGCGTGAGCGGCGGCCTGGAAGATGAACCGCTTGTCATTCTTCAGAATGGAGAGCCAGGAGGCGATGTAGGCGGCGTGATCATCGCGGACCTCGGGCGTCAGTTCGAGATCGGCGCACAGGAACGCCGATCCCAGTTCCGCCACGAGTTCCTCGTGGGCATAGGCTTGGTCGCCCCAGGCCTTACGGCCGAAGTCGCGGGCGAGGCGGGATGGGTGCCTAGTCCAGTGGCAACTTTCGTGCGCCAGCGTGGAATAAAAACTCTCCGCATCTCGGAAGGCGTCGATGACGGGAATCTGGATGTAGTCGGGTTCGAGCGCGTAATAGGCCCGGTCGCCACGGTATCGGATGTCGGCCTTAAGTGCGTTGAAGAAAGCGTCGGCATGGGCGATGCGTTCGATCGGTGTCAGGGTCGCTGGGGGCTTCCCGTAGTAATGCTCGGGCAGGTTTTCGATCTGCTCCACGTTGAACACCGTGTAGCCTTTCATGAAGTGGATATCGCGCTCGACTGCGCCGTCATCCGTGTCCTCGGTTTTCGTGATTGAGTTGGCGTAGACGACGAGCGAGCCCTTCTCGCCCTTGCGGACATTGGCCTTCAGTTCGAGGGTCTGCTTGAACGTCATCCAGATCGGCGCGGTAAAGCCCTGTTCAATGGCTGACGCCCAGAGCATCAAGATGTTGATGCCGGAATAGGGTTGGCTATTGTGACGGAGCGGCCGGGTGATGCGACCGGCGGTGTGCCCGGCGTCCCAGGGTTTCATCCAGGTGCGGACGCCCTGTTCGAGATCGGCGACGATGCGGTTAGTGACCCGCGTATAAACATCCTGTCGTTCGGTTTGCATAGGTCTGTTCCTTCTCCTTTGCGTCGGGTTTCTCATGACGCGGGAATGAAGGGGCCGGACGGATGGAAGGGGCCTGTCACCGAAGGGGAACACCAACACGGGACGACCGGGAGGGAGGAATGGAGCGGGCCAGGTGTTGACAGGACCCGCCGGCTGGCCAATGATCGCGGCAGGTCATGAGAAAACCCGAACCGGAGATGGAACGGACGAACCGGCACAGGATTGAACGTGATCTTCGCGGCGTTCTGGGTCGAACATCCGCGCGTGGTGGGGCCAGCGGACGGGGCTCGGATCGGGCCGATCCGGCCTGTAGGAATGCAGAAACCTATTTGGCTATTTCACTGTTGGGTTTTCGTCGGGCGTAGCCAGGGGAGCCCGCTGAACTATGGTGTTGAAGTTGCCATGACGGCGTCTGGATGGCCGCCCTCGGTAGCATCGGGCTCGAGAGTACAGCATCATGAAAACGCGGATGGCGTCGTTGAACGTCGTGTCTGGATGCTTGCGGCGGTAGATCACGGAGCAGAATCATAGACCAAGCACCCTTCGTGATCGGCGACTTGGCGCAGGGCAACAAGAGACAATTCCTCAGCGGCTCGGCCCGGACCGAGAGTGGTTTATAGCTCGGAGGGCGTTACCTACGGTCCGCTTGGCGTACTCGTACGGGTCGCGGTGCTTGCCGTCTCTGGCCCGGTACTCCGCGATTGCACGCGTAACGGCATCCGGTTCCTCTCCGCGGGCCAAGTGCCGTTTTGCAAATGCCCAATCACGTTCGGACTGGGAGATCGGTGCGCCATCGGCACGCTTCGTTCCATTCCGCAGTTCTGTGTACGCGCGCGAAGTTTCACGGTCGAATCGCGGGAAAGCCGCAGGTCGATAAACTTGATAGCTGAGATTTTGAACGGATACCAGGTGCGGCTGCTCGTATTTGTGATTGTAGAAGCCCGGGATCCTCAGCACTCGTGAACAATCCGTACAGGCCGGATCCGCACCAAACTCCCGGACTAGTCCACGCATCATCTCCTCCGCTTGGTTCTTCTCAAAGCCTTCCACCCGCCAGATGACCTGATACTTTCCCGGTGAGCTTTCAATGAGGTGGTTAGGCTGCGGCATGTCCTTGCGGGCTTGCATGGCTAGAACGCGCGTGGCTGCGTCCTGATCGAATTCGGCATAGACGTGCCTCATTTCTGCAATACCAGCCTTCTCGCGGGTCCTGGCATCAGGACCGAGCGTATTCAGCGATCCATAGACCTCGAACCGGAGGTTGTTCATCTTATGCAGCCAGGCTAAGGCGTCTGGCTCCACAATCCGCTCCGCTGGTGCGATGCGTTGGACTACTGCTCCGCTGCGCTTCTGGATCAGGACCACAGCCAGGCGGTCATCGGGCCGGAAATTGGTCTTGATGTATGTCCGGACCATTTCGTCTCGTTCGGTCACACCGCCTCCGCGATCCCGCTCACGTATCGCCTGCCGTCTTGGTTTCGCGAAAGATGAACGAAGACCTGAATGACGGTATAATCCACTGCTCCTTGATGTACTTCGGGTCCATGGCCGGCACACGTTGCAGCACGCAGCCGGTCAACCTTTCAATAGCTCTCTCCGGGTTATCTGCGTGAATCGTCGAGAACGAACCAGAATGCCCGCTATTCAGAGCCTGTAGCAGCTCATACGCTTCTCCGCCGCGCATTTCGCCCACAATCAAGCGATCCGGCCGGAGCCGCAGGCTCATGCGTAGCAGGTCCGCGATGGTGACTGCTGGCATGTTGGGTTGTTCCCGCCGGGCTTCTAGCCGCACGACATTCGGCTTGTCGATTTGAATCTCGTTGATATCCTCGATCAGCACGATCCGTTGGTCATCCGGGATGAAGCAGGTGAGCGCATTCAGTAACGTGGTTTTGCCGACACCGGTGCCACCTGAGATGAGGATGTTGCGGCGAGAGGAGACCGTAGTCGTGAGTTGAACTTTTTGAGCAGTCGAAATAGTTCCACAATTGACGAGTTCGTCTATGTCGAAGCGTTTGTACTGAAACTTGCGGATGCTGAAGGTGATGCCACCCACCGAGCACGGCGGGAAAACGGCGGCCACACGGGAGCCGTCCGGCAATCTGGCTTCCAGTAATGGCTTGGAGGGGGAGACGTCCTGGCCCAGTTCTCGTGCAATACGCTTGACCGCAGCCTCCAGTGCCGGCTCTAGTAGTCTTACGTCTGCCAGGCGAATCAGACCAGCCCGCTCCACAAACACATCGCCGCCCGGGTTGCACATAATTTCTGACACGTCCGGGTCCTCGACGAACAGCGCCAACTGGCCGATGTAGGGGAGAATGGTCGACCACGCGTCCATCATGCCGCTCCTTTGAGCAATCGCTTGATGCGGTTGCGAGTGGACCAGTAGGAAACCATGGGGTCCTGCCCATGCGGCGAAAGATAGACGATGGATGGTCGCAGTTGTTCATCGCCGTCGTTCGCCAGGACAACCGCGCAGCCTCTTGGTAGCTCCATCAGAAGTTTGGGTTCAAAGAGATATTCCCGCGTCAGGTTGTAAGAGTGGCTCACGTTGATCGATGCGCTTCGGTTCGCCGTAGTGCGTGCCGTGGCCCAGGACGTCCATGATCATCAGAAACACGGTAAGCCCCTTAGCAATGTTGCCCGGCAGGTTGGGCGACTTCTCTTCGAGTGCTTTCAGTTCTCGATAAGCGCGGGTAGCTGTTCGGAAATGCGCATTCCTTTGGGCCTGGTCCGGCGCCTGACTGCTGGCCTCAACCTTGTACGGGACATTGTGCGCCGCGAGCAGCTCCGCTAGATCCTCATCGTGAGGTGCCCTCAGATGATGTGGTTGCGCATTCGTCCAGTGGTGCGCCTTGAGGGCATCGGCGACATCTTCGTCCACGTCGAGGAATACCTGTTTGTCTAGCAGGATGTTCGTCGTGGCCAATTCCTGTTCGGATCGCTCCATCAGCGTATGGATAATCTGGATATCGCCCGCCGCTTCGTAGATGTCGAATAGAGTCACGTAGCCGTACAGCAGCCGGTAAATGATGATGAGGAACGTGACGAGCGATTCCGCTGAGTCGTCCCAGAACGGCTCCTTTACTCGTCCCAACCAGGGACTTCTTGAGAGCCATGATTTGGAAAGCCAGGGCGTCGGGCGAGGCATCGTTATGCAGGGGGTTGTAAACGTAGTCTGAGTCGAGACCAATCTCGACATAATCCTGCACCCGGCCGTGCTGACGAAGAATACGCTCCACTTGAACGCACAGATCACCTTTTACCTCCAGGACTAATCCACCGACGCGCTTGGCGGGATCGTGGGCGCGGTAAGCGAACAGTTGCTCGGCGGCGGGAAGGACGAGCCCGGCGGACTTGCCCGATCCGGGCGAGCCCAACACGAGCAGCCCCAAGGTCAGACCCTCTTGCGGTATCTCTAACCATGCTGGCGTTGCGGATGGCTCGATCTTGTCGGGGTGATGCAGTTCCCCGATCACCACGGACAACTCCTCACGGCGGCGTGGGTCCGGGTACGCTGGCAGCGGCCCTAACACTGGGCCCGGCTTTTCGGGCCACATCCGCCGCAGGTTAGCGAGCGCGGGATGGAACACGTACAGGAACGGGAGCCAGAACAAACCGAGCACCCAGACAGAGTACAAGGTCATCCACGAGTACGGGCTATGGATGTGCACCACGTCCAGCAATGGATTGCGACCGGGCCCAGGAAACGGATAGGTAGACCACAGCCAAGCAAAGGAGCCCAAAGCCAGCAGCAGCGCAATCACGAAGCGATGGGCGTGGAGCAGCCGAATCATTTGCCGTTGGCCTTCGGTTGATCCTTGAGCCACTGAGCGAACTCTTTGTCTTTGCGCATCGCGTATTCCAACAGGCCCGCGATGACTTCGCTTCTATCGCGGTTCACAAAGCGCGCGTATTCCTTCACGCGGTCGGCGGTGGTCTTTGGGATGCGCCCCGACACCGGCTCGTACTCTATCTCCACTCGTCTATCAAGCAGTGCCATTGTGGTTCTCTCCTTTAGATCTGAGTGAATCGGAAATTCCGAACATGACAAGAGGGTGGGCGACCGGCGCAGTGGGGGTCGCCCACCCTCTTTCTTTCAGATCTGAGGCCTCGCATTCTGAGGCCGAACACGATATTGAATCTTTCCCGCTTTTGCAACACGTTACCGGACAGGACCACAGAAGCAGAGATAGAAGAAGGGGCAGAAACCCACACTCAACCAGTATTCGGGTGCTGTTTGGGCTTGTTTCTAGCTCTGTTTCCAAAACCGATGTCATAAAAAGTCGTAGCCGGTGGGCAAGACGTAAGGAGAAAACCTTGGCTTTCGGCTGGCAAGGAAGAGTGATGGATGCGGTTATTTTCTGCTGCAAAGCAGCGGATCCGCCAGACTTCCACGTATCGAAATAGGGCGACAAACGGGAGCGCTGGAGTGCCCGAAGCTTGAGCAAATCGTCTCTTTCCAGGTCGGCAATCGAGCGGGATTCCAGGTCGGCCCGCTCTCGAAAGTCGATCTCAAACGTAGCAATATCGATACGGCTATCCTGCCCGGTTGTCTTGGTTACAAAAGCTATTTGAGCGCTAGGGATCATCGCTGAATTGGTGGTAACGAAGATGATCTCGGGTTGCGGGATAGTACAAAGCAGTGCCATGTAGCGGTCAAGAAAAGATTCAAAGGCTGGCATGGAATCCTCATCAAGGAAGGTAATCGCGGTACCCGGTGGCCTGTCATACATGGGGTACTTCTCAACAAAGAATCGGGTGGTCTGGCCTCGGGTAATGTTGGAGGTATATACACGCGCCGGGAAAGAAACGGTGCTCCCAGCGAGTCGTGTGAAGTACTCTAATTTCTCCGTCTCGGTGGCGAGATAGCGGTGTTCTTGGTTCCGTAAAACGAAGTCCAGGCCCATTAGGCGCAGCCTGGTTCGATCCACTTGTTTCATGCGCCGGTTACGGTTATCCGGTTCGCCGATGGCTATAAAGACCGGCTTGCAGACTTGATAAATCAATGTGCGATTACGTGTTGGGAATGGTTTGATGTGCCTGCGGGTAGCTGCTTTATTAACGAACTGATCGGTCACCGCCCCGAACTTTATACCAGCATAGGCGGTGTATTGCCGCATGACAAACACTCCGGAATGCAGCGCTGCCAGCAGCAGAAACCTGGCCTCGCGGTCGGTATAGTGCATCTCGCGCAGCCGAGCTATGCGCTCGTCGCTTGTCATGCCCAAACGCCTTTGTGATTGTCATAAATCGTGGCTCCAGCACGCCCATCAGTCCGCGGCTCATGGCAAATCCCGCAGCGGCTTTCGGGGCGATATCCCGGCCCCTATAGCTGTCCGTCGTGATCTCGAGATTGAGAATACGCTGCTGGTTTTCGCTGTCCCGGTAATGAATCTGGAGATCCGGAAGGTAGATACGGCCATTGACTACAGTGAGGTTCAGCTTGGCCGCAATGGCTTCCTTTTCCCGGTTGTCGACGGGCCCATTAGCGGCTCGGCCCGAGGCTGCAGCGTTGTTAGCGCGAGCCTTAATGCTCTTCAGTTCAAAGTCATTCAAGACTGTGTCGATGCGCCCGCCCTTGCGTTCAATTTCGGCGGCCGCCTTCTGATAAGCGGGATAGATCGCCATATCGTGATAGATCTCGCGGGGCTTTTGCAGGCGCGGCATGCTGCCGTCTTTCGCCGGCATAGTGAGGACTTCCAGCTTCCGGCCCCGGCCTTTGTAGTCGAGAACGACGTGCTTATAGAGTTTCTTCTCGCGGAGCATGCGGTCGAGTTCCAGCCGGAGTTCGGGGCAGATATGGCGCGGCTCGACCAGGCGGAACTTGCGAACGTCGGCCAGGATAGCCTGCTCGCGGTCAACCGGCTGTTGGCGATCAAGGTTCTGTTCCCGATCGCGGCTGCGGTCAATCACTTGGCCACGCGCCTCCGTAATTGGTCGATCCCGCGCATTCCGGTTTGCATTTCCGTGTTGGCGTGCTGCAACATCTCTCCGGTCTGACGCAAGCCCGCGCGACGAATGGCCAGCAAGGAAACCATGAAAGTGGTAGCGAACAGCACGGCTAACTCCACGCCGAGGGCTTCCAGATTGGTCCAACGCAAACCTGGAACGATGGAGGCGTGGACAAGGGTTCTCCAGTAGTCCCGCAGGTATTTCATATCCGTGGCTAGGTACAAGACGAACAGGACCACAAGCAGGAAAGAGAAGATCAAAGCCCGGCGGACGTCGGTTACGCCGTTCATGTCAAGGATTCCAGTTCCACAGCCCTAAACCGCCTTTCGTAGGAACAGGCTTTTTGAGCGGTTTCACATCCGATAACAGCCAGGCAGCCAGGCGGGTGCACGACGCCAAAGTGATCCATTGAAGGGAATGGCCGTATTGTCCTATAATTCTGAAAGCGGTTCTACTTTCAGATATCAGGAGGCTGCTTTGAATCCCCACCCGACCCACCAACTTGAATCGAAGGCCCACGATCT
>JBBSHP010000062.1:0-11452 GCA_038232555.1 Bryobacterales bacterium | reverse complement strand
GGCCCGGCGCATAGCGGGTGACGGGAACTATCCTTCCTGGTCGCCGGACGGTACGCAAATCTTTTACGTGAGTGGGGCGTGGTTCAGGAAGGCCATTTATCGCGTGCCAGCCGGGGGAGGCGAGCCGCAGCGAGTGGCGATCGAATTTGGACACACCCAGGCAGCCCCGCGTCAGTGGATCCGGCCATCACTGTCGCGGAACGGTGGGTGGCTCGCGTTCGCTGGAGACCGGAACGTTTATGTCGCGCCCGCAGCGGGTGGTATGGCGCGAGTGCTTTTAGGCGGGAACTATCCCACTTGGTCCCCGGACGGCAAGAATCTGGTGTTCACGAGCGGGGAAGACGGGCGCAACGATTCCCTCTCCATTCTGGCGTTCTCGACCGCGCGGGGCGAAGCTGACGGACCGGCGCGACCACTCACGGTGTGGGTCGCGGCCGGGATATTTCACCCGTGATGTCGCGCGATGGCAAATTGGTTGCCTACACGGCGCAGGAAGAGACTTTCAATCTGGAGGTCGCGCCATTTGATGCTGAAGCGGGTCGCCCAATGGGTCCTTCGCGTCCGCTCACGGCAGGTGCTCAGAAAACCGGCTTCCAGGGCTTCTCGCCGGATGGCCGGTCAGTTGTCTTCGCATCCGGAGAAAAGATCTCGCGTCTGGATGCCGACGGCGGTTCGCAGAACTCACGTCCGATCAAAATTACGTCGATGCCACGCCAAAATGGTCGCCCGACGG
Source organism: Bryobacterales bacterium (assembly GCA_038232555.1). Lineage (GTDB taxonomy): Bacteria > Acidobacteriota > Terriglobia > Bryobacterales > Bryobacteraceae > JBBSHP01. The sequence goes on along the minus strand of JBBSHP010000062.1, from coordinate 10,719 downwards.
CAAAATGATTGCTTTTACCCGGACCGCGCGTACTCCGGGCCGAAAACCTGAACTTTGGATGATGGCAGCCGATGGCGCTTCACCACGAAAACTTCAAACGGACGCCGAGGTGCCGCATTGGCTGCCCAACGGGTCTGGCGTGACGTTCTTCTCTCATCAGGATCATCAGATTCATCTGCTCGAGCTGGGCACCAATCGTTCGCGTCAACTCACGCGAGGTCCATACGTCATGCCAATCCAAGCGATCAGTTCCGACGGCAAGTGGCTGGCGTATCAAACTACTGAAAACGCGACGATCGACGTGTATGCCGTCCCCCTAGCGGGTGGAGAGGTCGTGCGCGTGCTCGAATCCCCGCATCAAGAGTATCACCCCTTCTTCTCGCCCTCGGGGCGTTGGCTGTACTACCAGCGTGACCATCGGAACCTGTATCGAGTGCCCGGCCCGGCGCAGGATTGGAAGAAGGCCGAGCCAGTGAAGGTCACCGAATTCCCGGAATTCGGGCTGCTCATCGAAGACGCACAGACTTCCCCGGACGGCAAGCAATTGCTCTATTCGCGAGGACATATCAGCGCCGATGTCTGGCTCTTGCGGCTGCAGTAGCCGGCCGCTCTAGCCGGCTTAACGTAAGAAACGGGCACCCCCGCGTTCACCTGACGTCAAAGTCATTCTGACCATCGGCGAAGTTGCCTCCAACACCGCCACCATTGCGGTTGAGCCGTAGCGATTTCTTCGTTCCCATTTATTTGCAACCAGTATCAATTTTGTTTGCAATAGTTTAGCGAGAACAAATCAGCGGCCAGCCCCACCCCCGGGGGTATTCCTAAATCATCATGACAACGTTCGCCTTCACACGCTCCGGCCAAAAACCGAGTCAGAACGCCACACCACAAAAGATGCGCCGATGCGCGTCAAACTAGATCGACTCGAGTCGATTGCCGGCCCGCATTGACTACCCTGTGGGGATAGTAGATAATAAACTAGGACTGAAGCGGTCCAATTTCAGAGTTATGCTGAAGCTCACCAAAAAAGCCGACTACGGGTTGATCGCGTTGAAGCATCTTGCCGTAAATCAGAGCCGCAGTAGCTCTAGCGCCAAAGAGATCGCAGATTGTTATGGAATTCCCCTGCCGCTATTGTCGAAGATTCTTCAGAAGCTCGGGAAAGCTGGATTCCTGCAGTCGGTACAAGGCACCAATGGCGGTTACAAATTGGCGCGCAACGCGCGAGAGATCACCGCGCTTGAAGTGATTCGCAGTATCGATGGCCCGATCGTGCTAACAGCGTGTTTCACCGAGCACGGCTTTTGTAGCCATTCGGACCGGTGCAACGTCCGCGAGCCCTTGCGCAAAGTGCATGAGGGAATCCTACAGCTTCTGTCGAGCATCACTATAGCGGACATGAGCCAGGACGCGCCTGCAAAGACGGAACTGGAACCCGCCCGGCTGTACGGGCTGGCGGCAACCCCGCCCGCTATATTAAGGAATAAGCAAATATGAAGCTGCCGATTTACATGGACAATCATGCCACCACGCAGATGGATCCGCGTGTGTTCAAGGCCATGACCCCCTATTTCACCGATGTGTTTGGAAACTCCGCCAGCCGCAATCACAGCTTTGGATGGCAGGCCGAAGAGGCCGTCGAGAAGGCGCGCAAGCAGATTGCGGACCTGATTGGGGCCACTCCCAAGGAAATCGTCTTTACCGGGGGCGCGACAGAATCCAACAATCTGGCGCTCAAGGGTGTGGCCGAGATGTATGCCGAAAAAGGCAATCACATCATCACTGCCGCTACCGAGCACAAAGCCATTCTGGATACCTGTAAGCACCTGGAGAAGCAAGGTGTTCGCGTCAGTTATCTGCCCGTGCAGGGCGATGGACTCATTGATCTCGACATGCTGCGCGAGTCGATCACGGACAAAACCATCCTGATCAGCATCATGTACGCCAATAATGAGATTGGTGTGATTCAGCCCGTTGCCGAGATCGGCAAAATTGCGAAGGAACGCGGGGTGCTCTTCCACACCGATGGCGTGCAGGCACTTGGCAAAGTGCCCGTGGATGTAAATCGTGACAATATCCACCTCATGTCCTTAACCGCCCACAAGCTGTATGGGCCCAAAGGCGTCGGCGCTTTGTATGTGCGCCGTAAGGGTCCGCGCGTGCAGCTCGCGTCTCAAATGGATGGCGGAGGCCACGAGCGCGGGATGCGCTCCGGTACCCTCAACGTTCCCGGTATCGTTGGCTTCGGCGAAGCCTGCGCTTTGTGCCAGGCCGAAATGGCGGAAGAGTCTAAGCGTCTGCGCTACTTGCGAGACAAGCTCAAAGGCAAACTGGAATCCGAGTTGGATGAGCTTTTCATCAACGGCACCATGGAATCGCGGTTGCCCCATAATTTGAACATCAGCTTCTCTTACGTGGAAGGCGAATCGCTGCTGATGGGTATCAACGATGTGGCCGTGTCCAGCGGCTCGGCCTGTACTTCGGCAACGCTGGAGCCGAGTTACGTGCTCAAAGCACTAGGCGCCGGCGACGATCAGGCGCACTCCTCCATTCGCTTCGGCCTGGGTCGTTTCAATACCGAACAAGAGGTGGATTACGTCGCTGCCAAAGTGATCGACGTAGTCAAGAAGTTGCGCGAGCTTTCGCCGTTGTACGAAATGGCCAAAGAAGGAATCGATCTTAGCAAAGTGCAGTGGACCGCTCATTAAGAGGAAAAAGTTAAAAACATGGCTTATTCAAACAAAGTTCTCGATCACTACAACAATCCGCGCAATGTGGGTTCGATGGATAAAAGCGATCCCAACGTGGGCACCGGGATGGTGGGTGCGCCCGAATGCGGCGACGTAATGAAGCTGCAGGTCAAGGTGAATCCGGAAAGCGGAATCATCGAAGATGCAAAGTTCAAAACTTTCGGCTGTGGCAGTGCAATCGCCAGTTCGTCCCTGGCCACCGAGTGGCTGCGCGGCAAGACCGTAGACGAAGCTCTGGGCATCAAGAACACCGACATCGTCAACGAGCTCAGCCTGCCTCCAGTCAAGATCCATTGCTCGGTCCTCGCTGAAGACGCAATCAAAGCAGCCATCTCCGACTACAAGAAAAAATCGGTAGCGTCCCAACCGGAAGCCGTAGCATCCGTCTGATCGGTGTGGGGCAGGCATTCCTGCCTGCCGCCTTTCTATGGCCGACGAAACCTATGATCGACGTAACCCCCAAAGCCGTCAACAAAATCCGCGAAGCCTTTGCCAAACAGGGCGTAACGGGAGGTCTGCGCCTAGGGGTTTTAGGCGGAGGCTGCTCCGGCCTGAGCTACCAGTTCAAGTTCGATCCCAAACCGCGCCCCACTGACCAGGTATTTGAATTTCAGGACGTCAAGGTCTTCGTGGACCCCAAGAGCATGCTCTATCTCGACGGCATGACTCTGGATTGGAAAGATTCGCTCATTCAGTCGGGCTTCGAGTTCGAGAACCCACACGCTAAGAAGAGCTGTGGCTGCGGCACTTCGTTTTCGACGTGACCGGCTCTCCGTTACCGGTCGACTACTACGAACTCCTCGGCTTAGAACGAAAGCTCCTCCTCTCCCAGGACGAGCTTCAGCGCCGTTATTACGAGTTGAGCCGGCAGTTTCACCCGGACCGGTTCATGCGCAAACCGGAAGCGGAGCGGCAGCATGCGCTGGACGCGTCTTCCGCTCTCAATGACGCTTACCGGACTTTGAAGGAGCCTGTACGCCGCGCCGAATATGTCCTGAAGCAATCAGGCTTCGACATCGGCGAGCAGCGCTCCAAAGATGTGCCCCCGGAGCTGCTCGAAGAGGTTTTCGAATTGAATATGGCGCTGGAGGAAATGCGGTCCGGAGACGAATCGGCCCGGCCGCAACTGGAATCCGCGCGGACCAGCTTCACTCAGATGCTTTCGGATGTCGATCGTGATTTGGAAAAGCTTTTTGGGGCTTACGACGCAGCCCCCGATCGAGAGCAGCTCTCTCATTTGCGCGGCATACTCAATAGGCGGCGCTACATCCAGAACCTGGTCCGCGACGTCGAAAAGGAATTAAACCAGCAACATGTCGAGCTTTGAAATAGATTTCGGTGAATCCGAACGGGTTGTAGGCATTGATCTTGGAACCACCAATAGCCTGATATCCTACATGGACCTCACCGGTCCGAGGATTATCCCAAGCGGGGACGGCAATCTTGTCCCCAGCATCGTTTCTGTGACGGAGTCGGGCGAGATCGCAGTCGGCGCCCCTGCACGCGAGTTGTTACTCACTCATCCCGGCCGCACCGTGTATTCGGTGAAGCGTCTCATGGGACGGGGCCGCCAGGATATTGAGCAGGAGTTGAAGCTGTTTCCCTTCCGGATTGCTGAAGGCAGCGAATCGGTGCTCCAACTCAAGCTTGGCGAACGCACCTTCACGCCTCCTGAGATTTCGGCTTACGTCCTTCGGCAATTGAAGCAAAACGCCGAAGTGCACCTGAAAAGTCCGGTGCACAAGGCCGTCATCACCGTTCCGGCTTACTTCAATGACGCGCAACGCCAGGCCACCAAGGACGCCGGGCGCATCGCCGGACTGGATGTGCTACGTCTGGTGAATGAGCCCACCGCGGCGGCTCTCGCCTATGGTCTCGATAAACGCCAGAACGGCATCATCGCGGTTTACGATCTGGGCGGCGGCACCTTTGACATCTCCATACTGAAACTGCACGACGGCATCTTCGAAGTGCTGGCAACCCATGGCGACACGCACCTGGGCGGGGACGACATCGATAATCTCCTGCTCCATATTGCGCTCGAAGATGTAGGGAGCGAATGGGGTCACGACCTGTCAACCGATAGTGAAGGCGTGCAGCGCCTGCGCCGCGCCGTAATTCAGGCCAAGGAACTGCTCTCGTTCGTTCCGTCCACCAGGATCGAACTCGAATATCGCGGAAAGAAGTACGCTCGCGAGATCAACCGCGAGCTATTCGACAAACTGATTACGCCCGTGGTCGACCGCACTCTCGGCCCCTGCCGGAATTGCATCCAGGACGCCGGAGTCACCGTGGACCAGATCGACGAAGTTGTCCTGGTGGGGGGCTCCACTCGGATTCCACTGGTTCGTTCAGCAGTCGAAACCCTGTTCCGTTCCAAGCCGCATTCGGAGTTGAATCCCGATGAAGTGGTCGCTCTTGGCGCCGCCGTACAGGCTGGAATTCTGTCCGGACATGTCGAGGACAAGCTCCTCCTGGATGTCACGCCGCTTTCCCTGGGAATCGAAACGATGGGTGGGGTAGTTTCGAAGCTGATCCACCGCAACTCGACCATCCCCGCCAGCGCGACGGAGAACTTCACCACCGGCGTCGAAGGGCAGCGCAACGTACTGATTCACGTCGTCCAGGGTGAGCGCGAACTTGCCAAAGATTGCCGCAGCCTGGCGCGCTTCGATCTCAAAGATATCGCGCCCATGGTCGCCGGCATGGCCCGCATCGAGGTCCGGTTCCTGATTGACGCGAACGGAATCCTGAACGTCACGGCCAAAGACCTGCGAACAGGTAAAGAGCAGAGCATGGACGTCAAGCCGTCCTATGGGCTCACCGACGATCAGGTGGAGCACATGATCCTGGAATCGTTTGAAAAGGCCGAAGAGGATTTCAAAGAGCGGCAGGTTCGTGAAGCGCGCGTGGAGGCCGATGCCATCCTGGCTGCCACCGAAAAAGCCCGGCGTAACAACGTGTACTTCGATCTCAGCGATCAGGAGCGCGCCGGAATCGATAAGGCTCTAAACGAGCTGCTCCTGGTCTATCATTCTGAAGATCATCAACTCATTCTGAACAAAATCGAGCAGCTCAATCACGCCACCACCACCCTCGCCGAAAACATCATGAACACGGCCGTACGGGGCGCTTTGAAGGGAACCAAAATCTAATGCCTGCACTGACCTGGGACCGTACCGACGACATCGCCATGGCCCTTTCCGAAAAATTTCCGGAACTCGACCCCACCCACATTCGTTATACCGACATGCACAAGTGGATCACGGAGCTGGACGATTTCAGAGACGATCCGGCCAAGTCCACGGAAGGCAAACTCGAAGCGATCCAAATGGCCTGGCTGGAAGAATACCAGGAAAGCCGCTGAGCCGTCATGTTCCGATACGCTTCCCTGATGGTCAAGAACACTCTGCGCAACAAGCGGCGCAGCATCCTCACGATCGGTAGTATCGCCGTCTCCCTCTGCATCCTGGGCGTGCTTTTCGCCATGTATCGCGCCTTATTCCTAAGTGAGCCCACGCCCGCACAAAGCCCTGCGGTTGATTACGCGGCATCGTGTTTCTCTTACCCAATCATTCCCGATTGCCATGCGGCAAAAAATCGAACGCGTACCGGGCGTCAAAGAGGATATGGTCTGGCAGTGGTTTGGCGGAACCTACAAAGACGCTCGCGATAGCCGTAATTTTTTCGCCCGGTTCGCTACCGAGCCCGATCGCATTTTCAAAGTCCGCCCCGACATCGAAATTCCAGACGACCAGAAGCTGGCCTTTCAACGGGAGCGCACGGGCGCCATCGTCACGAGTGCTCTTGCCAGGAAACTCCTTCTCAAGCTGGGCGACCGTATCACGTTGGTAGGCGATATTTTCCCCGTCACTCTGGAGCTGAAGTTGGTTGGAATTTTCGATACTCCCGAAGGTGATGAATCTTTGTACTTCAACCGCGAATACTTACGGGACGCTCTGGGGCCCGGGAGCCGGCGAGGTGATATGGTGGGCGCATTCCAAATTCTGGCGAACACTGCCGACGACGTCCCTCGCATCGCGCAGGCGATCGACAAGGAAACGGAGAATTCTCCCTATCCCACCAAGACCGAGTCGGAGAAAGCCTTTCAGCTCAGCTTCGCCTCCTTCATCGGCAATCTCAAAGTGTTCCTGATGGCAATTTGCGGAGCGGTCACATTCACGATCCTGCTGGTTTCCGCTAATACGATTTCAATGTCCGTTCGCGAACGGGTCCGCGAAGTCGGAATCATGAAGACCTTGGGATTCACTCCGGGTGCGATCCTGGGAATCATCCTGGGTGAATCAGCCGTCATCTCGCTAATCGGCGGCGTGGTCGGCTGTGGTCTCGCGGCAGGTCTTTGTTACGTGGTGAGTCACGGTCCCGGAGCATCGTTTGTCCAAGCTCTGAAAAACCTCAGCATCACGCCTGGCTTGGCTCTGCTCTCGCTTGGCGTGGCAGTGCTTATCGGCGTGATCAGTTCGGTAATCCCCGCCTGGAATGCCTCCAGAACTTCCATCCTCGACTCGCTTCGGTACTCCGGCTAAAGTATGGCAATTCCTCTCACCTATAACCTGAGGAACCTCGTCGTCAGAAAAACGACCACTCTGATGACGGCCCTCGGGATAGCGCTGACGGTGGCTGTCTTGCTCTCGGTCCTGGCGCTTGTAAACGGTCTCCGCACGGCATTTCAGTCTTCCGGCAATCCTCTCCAGATTCTGGTGATGCGAAAGGGAGCGAACGCCGAGTTGAGTAGCGGGATGACGCGTGGTGTTTTTCAAGATCTCAAATCACTTGACGGCATCGCCAGGCTGGACGGCGAGCCGATGGCATCGCTCGAAATGGTTACCGTGCTCAATTTGCCCAGTGTAGATAGTCCAGCTGGAGCAAACGTCACGCTGCGGGGTTTGCTTCCTTCCGGCGTCAAAATGCGAGACGATCTCAAGCTGCAAGCGGGCCGCTGGTTCAATCCAGGCCAGCGTGAGGTGGTAGTCGGCAAATCCATAGCAAAGCGATATCCCGACGCCCAGATGGGCAAGAAGCTCCGGTTCGGCCGCGGTCTCTGGGACGTGGTGGGCGTGATGGATGGGGGCCAGTCCGCCGTCAACAGCGAAATCTTTGGCGATCTCAATCAGATCAGTTCGGACTTCAACCGCCTGGATGCCCTTAGTTCGGTTCTGCTGCGAGCAACGGACGCTGCTACACTTCCTGCCTTGATCAATTCTCTCAACGACGACCGCCGTCTGAATGTGACCGCCAGGACCGAAAAGTCCTATTATGAATCGCAGACCAGCTCAGCCGCGCCGCTTCAATTTCTCGGCATCTTCATTTCGATCATCATGGCTGTCGGAAGCAGCTTCGCCGCGATGGACACAATGTATGCGGCTGTATCCCGCCGGGCACGCGAGATTGGAACTCTACGGGTGCTCGGCTTCTCGCGCAATGGAATCCTGGTCAGCTTTTTCCTGGAATCTTTGCTGTTGTCGTTGTTGGGCGGCCTCCTGGGGTGCCTGCTGGTGCTGCCGCTGAACAACATCACCACCGGCATCGGCAGCTTCGTTACCTTCAGCGAGATCTCTTTCAACTTTCGCGTCAGTCCGGCAATCATGCTGGCCGGTGTCCTGTTCGCGTTATTCATGGGAGCCATTGGCGGACTGTTTCCGGCCAGAACGGCTGCGCGAAAAGAAATCTTAACCGCATTACGCGAGATCTAAACTCCCGTGGAACCCGAACTCAAGAGTCTCCAAATCGACCGCTCTAGGAAAAGAGCTGATGAACCGTCGTCCTGGGCCGGGCGGCTGATCCTCATTGGCGTGCTTCTGTTCGTACTGCTCGGCGCGGGGCGTTTCATCTATGGCAGGCTGAACGCCGAGACTGCGGTGGACATCGTAAGGGTACGTTCCCCACGGGTGTCGTCCGCCAATGGAGAGCAGCCTGTGATCCTGAACGCGACCGGATACATCATCGCGGCGCACAAAATCGAGGTCGCCGCCAAGGTGATCGGCAAAGTGTCTTGGATCGGAGTGGAAAAAGGAGATAAGGTCCGGAAAGACCAGGTGCTGGTCCGGCTGGAGAACGACGAATATCGCGCGCGTTTGGCCGAGGCAAAAGGCCAGCTCGATACGTTGAAGGCGCGCTTGGCCGAATTGGTCAATGGCTCCCGGCCCGAGGAGATCGCGAAATCCAATGCGGACGTGGAGCAGGCTCGCGCGGACCTTGAGAATGCGCAGGTCACTTTGAAACGGACAAGGCAGTTGGTCCAACAGGGGGTCATGTCCAAGCAAGCCATGGATGATGCGCAGGCCCGCTATGATTCTCAGCAAGCCAGAATCAACTCGCTCCAGAAAGGCTATGAGCTGGTGAAGATCGGACCGCGCCGCGAGCAAATCGATGCCGTGCGGGCCCAGGTCGAGCAGGTCAAAGGGACGCTGGCCTACGCCCAGACGCAACTGGACAACACCGTCATCCGTGCACCGATTACGGGAACCGTTCTGGAGCGGAATGTAGAGCGAGGCGAGTTCGTCACCACTGGCTTCGTCGGCGACAAGGGAGCCAAGGGGTACGTGGTCTCTCTGGCGGATTTGAATGATCTCCAGGTCGAACTTGACATCAACCAGAACGACTTCGCCAAGCTAAGCCCGACCCAGGGCGGCGTGGTGACAACGGACGCCTATCCGGACAAGAAGTACAAAGGCGTGATCCACGAGATCTCACCCGAAGCCAATCGGCAGAAGGCCACCGTGCAGGTCAAGGTCAAAGTGCTGGATCCGGACAGTTATCTCCGGCCCGAAATGAATGCTACCGTCGCGTTTGTTTCAGAAGCCAAAACGGCGGGGAGCACACCCAGCAAGGCGCTGATCACAGTGCCTGCTTCGGCGGTAAAAGGAAACTCGGTCTACATCGTGGTCGACGGTAAAGCCCTTCACCGGACCGTTACGGTGGCGGGGACAACGTCGCAAGGTGTTCAGATTGAAAGCGGCCTGATCGGCGGCGAAGATCTGATCTCCAATCCTCCGCCGGACCTGAAGGACGGCCAACGAGTCCACCCCAACACTCATGTCTGAAACAGTTATCGAAACCAGCCAGCTCACCAAAGAATACGTGCGAGACGAGTTCCATGTCATCGCTTTGAAGGACGTAGATATCAAGATCCAAAAGGGCGATTTTGTGGCTTTGATGGGCCCCTCCGGTTCAGGCAAATCGACGCTCCTGCACCTGATTGCCGCGATGGACCGTGCTACTGGTGGCGATATTCTGGTGCTCGGGCAAAATCTGCGGGCTCTCAGCGACCGCGCCATCGCGCACTGGCGAAACGTCCACATCGGGTTTATCTTTCAATCGTTCAACCTGATTCCGGTATTGACCGCGATGGAGAATGTAGAGCTACCCTTGAAGCTGACTAACTTGAAAAAGAAAGAGCGCATGGAGCACGCCGCCACTGCCCTGCAGCTGGTTGGATTAGGTGATCGGATGGGTCACGTCCCGCGGCAACTTTCCGGCGGGCAGGAACAACGCGTTGCGATTGCCCGTGCCATCGTAACCGATCCCGACCTGATCCTCGCAGACGAGCCGACCGGCAACCTTGATGCCGGCTCCGCCCAGGACGTGCTGACGCTGTTGTCGCGCCTGAACAAAGAATTCGGAAAAACAGTGGTGATGGTGACGCACGACCCGCACGCAGCCAGGTTCGCAACCCGCACCCGCTATCTGGAAAAAGGCGAGATGCTTCCCGAAGGCCAAGTCCCGGAAGACTGGGCCCCGCTGGCCCGAGCCTGACTCATCGATCGATTTCGCTGATCAACTGATTGGCTTGCTCAACCTGGCTGGGCGTCCCTCGCAGAACGATTATTCTCGGGGCATTGTACGAAAACAACCGGCGAACCATGGTCGTCTTGCGCACCTGCACGGCGATCTCCTGAAAGCGTTCCATTGTTGTGCCGGGACTTAGTGAAAACAGCCGCACTACATT
>JBBSHP010000061.1:0-11530 GCA_038232555.1 Bryobacterales bacterium | reverse complement strand
TGGGGAAACAGGTCCGCATGAAAACCGGGATCGGGGCCACAGGCAAAGTGGACGTGCCGGGCCTGGGTCATGAGCAGGCGCGCGTCGACATTATTGAGCAGGTAAGGGAGTTGCTCATTGGCCCCGTAGTAGGTGAGGTAAGAGCGATCCTCAGCGGTGGAAATGCTAACCGTGACCCCGCTGGGCTCAGTGGGGTGATGTTCGAGAGCCGAGGCGTGCACTCCTTGCGCAATGAGACGTTTGCAGATCCACAGACCATCATCTTTTCCCACTACACCGAGGACAGCAACCGTGGAGCCGAGCCGCGAGAGTCCGCAGGAAGTGATCGCGGCCCCTCCGCCAATTTCCTGGCGCATAGCCTGGGCGAAAGCCTCCTGCCCGAGGCGGGGAAAAGCTTCAAAGCCGCTCATGACGGTGTCCATGAAAAAGTCGCCGACGACCACGACATCCCAGGTTTTTCCGCGAGCATTCATTTACTGATTTGATTTTCGCATCCCGTAAGGATGGAGAGGGAAGGGAGAGCAGGCAAAAGTGCCGGGCAAAAGTGCCTGCTCCACGCGGATTAAAACTTACCGGCCCTTAGAGAGCCCTCAGACTACGCTGCGGCCACGCACGAAATGCATGATGAGCATAATCACAGCAATGAGCAGCAGAATATGGATCAGGCCGCCTGCAACGTGAAAGGCAGCGAAGCCGAGTATCCATGCAACGAATAGAATCAAACACAGTACCAGAAACATACGCCCTCCTTGAGTGCCGGTCCATTTAACTGCGACGGCCGACACATAATAGACTGCTCTGGCTGGTATTCATTTCAGAAGTTTAGCCGTAAGCCTACTTGCAATGAGCGAGCCCCGGCGCCTTCTGCGCCTTGGGAGGTGGTGATCCGTCCAAAATTAGAGGACGACAGATTGCGAGCCGGCAGACCGAAATTGGGGTGATTCAACAGGTTGGTGGCAGAGCCTTCCAGTTGCAGGTAGGTCTTCTCCCGAGCGTAAAACCTTTTCTGCAGCTTGGCTGCGAAAATCTCTGTCCCGGGGCCCAGCAGTTGGCCTGGCCCGACATTTCCGAAGCGGCCGATATTGTCCTTGGGTGTGGTGAAAGCAGATTTATCGAACCAGTTGAAGATGGTCCGCTGCTCGGAGGGGAGGTTGCCATAACTAGTGCCGGTATAGTCGGGACGATCATTGGCGCGAGCATCGAGATTTGTGCCGCTCGGATCGGTGGTGCCGCCGGTGATGGGAGTGAGGAACTGGCCAGTCTGTAGCACCAGGATGCCTGAGAACTGCCATCCTCCGATGACCTCTTTTTGAATTTGTCCGGCAAACGACTGGGGATGCCAAGTGCTGCCTGGAAGCTGATAAGTAAATGTAGTGAGCCAGCGATGCCGGCGGGTAGTGGAGACATTCCCGTAATCCAGGCCCAGGTTGAACCGATCGGTGGGAACCGAGCCGTTATCGCTTGCAAAGCCGGTCGGGTCGGAGCCGGTGGCATTGCTCAAGTTTTTGGCCCAAACCCAGGATGACTGAAAAGACAAAGCATTCGAGAAGCGCTTCTGCACCTCGGTCTGCAAGGCGTTGTACTTGGCGGAAGCGCCGGTGTCACGGCTATAAACAATCGCCCAATTCGGATACGGGCGGGACAGTTTCGCAACAGAATAGCCGACCGTACTGGGGCGAACCTGATTCAAGTCGGGGCTGTTGAATAGCTTGACGGTATGGGATCCGGTGTAGGTCACACGAAGTCCGGTGTTCCAGCCCAGGTCCCGCTCGATGGTAAAGTTCCACTGCTGGGCGTACGGGTCGGGCGAGTGGAATCCGTTGGCTCGCCGAAAATCCGCGTTCCCTACCGCGGTAACTGTGCCAATGCCTTGGGCGAATGGCTGGGGAAACTGGAGTTGCGGCACTCCGTTCGCCCCTACAGTGTTGTTGAAGGTGCGCGTATCGGAAGTGTGAATGCCAACCAGCGAATACGAGACGTTCCCGAGAACTGTGACTGTATACATGCCGTAGCCGCCGCGAAATACGGTCCGGTTGCCAAACGGGCGATAGGCAAATCCGATGCGCGGCATGAAGTTGTTCTTGTCGGTATAGCGCAAGCTCTCGGGCAAGCCCACGTCGGCAGCGGTCACAATGGGCGTGTTTCCGATGGATGCGCGAAAGCCCGGGGCGGTTAAGGCCAGCGACGCCTGATTGGGAACGATGACGCGACCACCGGGAAAATCGCGGTCGAAGTTAGCAAGCTGCAGGGTGGAATCGGTGAAAGGGGGATGATATTCGTAACGTACGCCGTAGTTGAGTGTAAGTCTGGAACTGACTCTGAAATCATCCTGGGCGAAGTATCCCTGATGCTTCGCTATGGGTTTTACGTCAGGGCCGGTATTTGCCACGCGCGTGCGGTTCGGATAGCCGAGCAGAAAATCGGCAAATGCGTTACCAGTGTAAGTGCCATTGAAACGATACTCACCGAGGTCGTCGCCGGAGAAGAAAGAGATGTTGTCCTGATAGGTCAACCGCCGAAAATCGGCGCCGAATTTCAGGGTGTGGCGGCCCTTGGTCCAAGTGACGCTATCAGTGAACTGCAGCGTGCGGCTGAGCTGGGTAAAGCCGCGCGACGCGCCGGTGCCTATGAACCCTGTGATCCCGATGTCGGGGATGCTGGCGACTTGCGGTGGATCCGATCGCAGGCCCTGAATGCCCAGAGCCTTCACGAGTGCAGGACCATCCAGGCTGGTTCCATTCGGGCCGAAGTCCACGTTGCGAGGCTGATCCGAAAAGCCACTTCTGAACTCGTTGATCAAATTCGGGCGAAGCACGTAGTTGTATGCCACGACAATGTTTTGAGAAGTGCGGTTCTCCCGGTTGTCCCCTTTCGCGGGCAAGGAAGACGGCGAAGCTGAGGTGACGTCTTTGTAGGAATAGCGTCCAAACAGGTTCTGTTTTTGATTGAAAATATGATCGATGCGGGTGTCGTACTGGTTGTTGGTATTGCCGGCCGGCAACTGGAGAAAGAAGTTGTTGCTGGAGATGCCATTACCGGCTATGTTCTGGCGCGGGTACAGCAACTCCAGAATCTTGGCCGACACCGGACTGATCCGGCCGGAGGGAATCCTGTTATTGGTGAAATTGAGGCCAGTGGTGGGATCCTTGATGGGTTTGGAGACGCTGGAGAGATCCCCGGAACGATAACTGTCGGGCGGCACGATGCCCTGAATCTGGCTGAGCGCACGGTAGCGCAGTCCCTCATAATCGCCGAAGATGAAAGTCTTGTTGTGGATTACGGGACCGCCGAATGCGCCACCGAAATCATTCGAGACCTTGAACGGCGCTGCGTTTCGCACGGAAAAATAATCCTTCGCATCGAAGGCGCCGTTCTGGTGATACCAATAAAGGCTGCCATGGTAGGCGTTGGTCCCGGCCCGTGACGTGGTGGTCACGTCGCCAATCTGGGCGAACTCCGCATTATTGCTGACCGAGCTTACCTTAATCTCATCAATGGCGTCGGCGGAAGGGAACATCTCGACCAGCAGTCCGTTGGACCGGACACTGATGGTGGAGATCCCATCGACGGACGCCGTGGCCATAAAAGGCATGGAGCCGGATAATGAAAACTCGCCGCCGGAGCTGCTGGGCTGCACCCCAGGAGCGGTGGAAATGGCGAAGAAAACAGAGTTGGTGGTACCGGCGCGGAAATTGACCGGCAGGTTTTGGATCTGCTCGGAAGACTTGGAATCGACGATGGTGGCCTGGTCGGTGGTGATTACCTGCGCGACGCCGGTGACCAGAACTTCGGTGGCGGTGCCCTGAATTTCTAAGTGGGCGTCAACACGCGCGACTTCGCGAGCGCGCAGGATTACGTCCTTAGTGAGGGTTTTGCGAAACCCGTCATGTTGAATGAGCACCTCGTAAGTTCCGGCGTCGAGGTTCAAGAGGGAATAATCCCCGCTGTTGCCGGTGACGACTATCCGAGACTCGTTGGTGCCGGTGTTTGTGGCCGTGACGGAAGCCCCGGATATGACCGATCCGCTGGGATCGGTAACCGTGCCGCGAATCTCCCCGAATATCGATTGGGCCCTGGCCGGAGATAGCAGGCAGAGACCGACGATGAGCGTTAGGGCTGTTTTGATACTGGTCAATTGAGACCTCCAAAGAAGCTGAATTTGAATGATAGTATCACATGCTTCCTAACATGAGCCTCCGGCAGTTACACTCCCTCGCGGTCGTGGCTCGGTAACGGGGCCGCGGGCGCCAGCAATGCACCCCGGTGACGCGCATAGGCGCATCTTTTGCGGTGTGGCGTTTCTGACTCAGTGTCTCCGTATTTACTGAAAACACTACGGCACAGGAGGACGACTTGCTCGCAGATTTGACATTAGAGTGATCAACGCTGGCTCCCACGGAATTCGATCCGCGCAGTTCTCCTTAACGTCTCCATTCTAGGGCCGGGGGCCAGCGTGGGCCGAAAATCGTGGAAGCTCGGGGCTAGCTAAGTGGTTGAAAATACAGGTTCAGCGGGAGCGAAAATAAATCGCGCGCTGGCGTGATCGCGCAGTTCTGACTTACCCTTCGTAGGCGATGCAGTCGATCTCCACTCGCATGGGGGGCGCAACGAATTGCGCTTCCACTGTGGTGCGTGCGGGTTTGTGCTGTCCAAAGAACTCCGCGTAAACTTCGTTCATGGCTGCGAAGTCTTTCCCGTCGGCCAGGAACACAGAGCATTTAACCACGTCAGCCATCTTCGATCCGCAGCCTTCTAGAATTCGCTGTATGTTGGACAGCACCAGCCTGGTCTCATGACGGATGTCACCCGATGAAAGCTGGTTGGTGGCGGGATCGATGGGGCCTTGCCCGGCTACGAAGATGAACCCGCCAGCACGGACCGCCGGCGAGTAAGGGCCGCGCGGAATGGTGACCCCAGGAGGGTTGAGGCGCTCGATCATTCGGTCTTCTTCTTGCGCGGGCGACGGATTACAGGACGGTCTGCCACGTTTCCACCCGAAGCCGCAGACTTGCGCGGGCGCGAAACTTTCTTCGGCTTGACGGGAGGGGGATTCGGCTCCAGCAAGGAGGGCTGGCCTTCCACGATCGGCTGTTTCTCGTCTTCCTCTTCTTGATCCACATGCGTAATGGGATGGGGTTCCGGCAAGGCCGGCGGGTAAAACTCGGCACCCATATAGACCATGAGGCCGCGCTCTTCATCAGGCTCCACACGGACCACCAATTTGTCCTGGGCATACATCAGGAATTCCGAGAACTGCTGGAATCCATAATGTTGCGGATCGATGTTGGTCTCGGACTGTACCCATCCGGAGAGCTCATCGCCGGTGACACCGTTCTCGAGCTCCATTCGATGCGTTTCCAGTACATCGCGCAAAGCCGGCAAGGCCTCATCGGGCTTGGGACTGGCGGCCCGCTCGGGTTGCGAGGAGCCTTTGCGCTCGATGATGTAACGGCCACCCTGGCCCGATACGTTGACGAACTCGGCCTTCTTGAGCTTCTCGACAAAATCGGAGAAGCTATTGGCGCCGTAGGCTTTTTCGGTGAAGGCGGAATCCAACTGCAGCATAGTGGACTTGAGAAGCCCGAGCTGCGGCTGCACGGCCCGGCGTTCCAGCACTTGAAGCGCACGCTCGACCAGTGGCATGGCTTGGGTGAGCTCCAACGGATCCGGCCGGGGTCGATGACCGCGCGAACCGCCGGACTGGCCTTGCCGTCCTCCATCTTGCCTGGGCGGGCGTTCCCCGCGGTCAGTTCGCTCCATGCGCTCGCGCGGAGGAACCGGTTCCACCTTATCGCCCGTATCGGTGAGCAGCGATTCGTAGCTGATGAACTCGTGACAGTTCTGCTGCAGGATGGTGCTGGTGAAGGCCTTGCCCCCGACCACAAAAACGGTCTTGCCGTATTCCTTCAGCTTATTGACCAGCGGAACAAAATCGCTGTCGCCGCTGACAATGGCAAAGGCATTGACGTGACTGTGGGTGAAAGCCATCTCCAGCGCATCGAGCGCCAGATTGATGTCAGCTCCGTTTTTGTCGCCGCGCGGCGAAGGCAGACGCTGTACCATTTGCACGGCGTTCTCGGCCATCTGGCGAGTAGCACCTTCCTGACGGCCCCAATTGGCGTATGCGAATTTAGCGACGATGTCGCCGCGCTCCTTCAAGGAGTTGAGCGGGAGCGACACGTCGAATTCGCGCCGAAGCGTCGATTTGACGCCGATCTCGATGTTGTCGTAATCGACAAAGCACGCGATGTTGAGTTTCTCTTGCAATTTATTCTCGTTTTGCGGCGCTGCTCCCGAGAGCATCCCCGCATGTTCTAGTATTTTAGGCAAACTGCCTACTTCACGGTCTGCGTTACGGAAGACCGGATAAATTCTATTATGCCCTCAAGCGAGGCACCCGGCTGAAAGACCGCCGCTACGCCGCGCTTTTTTAGTTCCACGGCATCCTCGTCCGGGATGATGCCGCCTACAATAACACGAACATCATCCATTTTGTTTTGGTTCAAAAGATCCATCACCTTGGGGACGATGGCGTTGTGGGCGCCGGACAGGATGGACAAGCCGATCACCTGGACATCTTCCTGCAATGCGGCACTGACGATCATTTCGGGAGTTTGGCGAAGGCCGGTGTAGATGACCTCCATGCCCGCATCGCGCAGGGCGCGCGCGATGATTTTGGCACCGCGGTCATGGCCGTCCAAGCCGGGCTTGGCCACCAGAACACGGATTCGGGACTCCATATGGTGATTCTAGCTTATGGCGAATTAGGGCAGAAAATTGGTTGGCGGCATGGGACACTGGCCGCCAGGCGGCTGTTAAGGGAATAAACTAAACACTGCGCCGCTACATAGGAGGAATTGGCTTGAAAGAGTTTTCCTCAATGGCTTCGAGGACCTGTTTGACGATCTTCGGTTGCAGCGTAGCTCCGCTATGGAAAGGAACCACGACCCGCCGACCGCTCTTTTCGTAGATCCGATGACTACCCTTGGACCGCAGCCAAGCGAAACCCGCTTTTAGCAGCACCGCTTCAGCCTCCGCGGCGGTCAAGCGCGGCACTTTAGGCATGAACTTCGATGGCGGTGGTAAGAATCTCCTGGCTGAGCGCTGCCAAGCGCTCGTCATCAGTCATGGTCTCCAGGAAGAGTTCGATTGCTTCACGAATATTGCCTAAAGCTTCCTCGATCGTCTTTCCCTGCGATTGGCATCCCTTCAGTTCAGGGCACCAAGCGTAACATCCATGCTCGTCCTGTTCGATTACTACACTGACCTTGGCCGTCACTAATGTTATTTTACGGCTTCCCGCAAAGGATATTGGAAGTGACGAGGTCTCATGACCCTCGATGCCGGTTTGGACGGCTCGGCGTAGAATACTTAATTCACGTTGACGGCCTTTCGTCCGGCTGATAGGGGAGCTAACTTAAGGCACTTAGGAAGCTGGTGCCTTTTTCGATTTGCACGGCGAAGTTTTCGGCTACGGTTTGGCCGATGTCGGAGAGGGTGGCGCGGGTGCCCAGGTTTTGGCCTTGCTGTTGCCGTGGGGTCCAGGCCATCGGCGCGGTTTTCGCGAGTAAAAACTGTATCCACGATCTGTCACGATGTACTGGAGAAGGGAGCGATAACTTCGCACGATTCAACATGCCGCTCGAACTCGGCACGGCAATGGCGCGTCGCTTCATGGATCCGGCGAGTTACCATGATTGGTTGGTATTAGTTTTACAGGGGCATGCCTATGTTTGATTTGTTTCGGATCTGGCAGCCTATGATCCTGCAACTAATGACGGTTCGACTGCGAGCGTAACGTAGCTGTGATGTCCTAGTTGGCGACACGAAAGATTCGATACCACCGTGACACCACGGGAAGTTTTACAGCTTTTCCCCGGCTTTCAAGCGCTTAGGCGGGAACTCGATGCAGCTTGGGGTGGCTACCCTCCATCGGCCGATGTGACCATGACTGCAATCGATGTAGCCAGACTGCTAACTTTAGATTTGAAGCGCACCGCCAGGGCCCGTGATATTTGGCACCGCGGTCATGGCCGTCCAAGCCGAGCTTGGCCGATCAGAACACGAGACTCCATATGGAGATTCCAGCTTATGGGTGGAGGGTGGAAAGCGGGGATTGGGTCGGGTTGATTTCATTTCATCGGGCCGGGTGGGCGCGGAGGCAAGCGGAAAGCCAAAGCATAAACTGAGAGAATGGTTGGGGCAAGCCCGGAGAACGAGGTTTGAGTTTAGACACCGATGTGGTTGAATGGCATCTTCGAGAAATCCGAGATCGGAGTGATAGTGGAGATTATCGGCACGAACTTGCCAGCGTAACTGGTTGGGGAGGGGCACCCGCTTTCGAGTGACGGAGATTCGAGTCTCTGCAGCGCGCTCGCGCGAACCGGGGAGATGAACGCGCTCCCGGCGCTGATGCTTCGGCGCTTTGCGCCGACTGGCAGACGACGCTGCGCGATCGTCTACCCTACCTTGGCTAGCTTAGATCGCTGAAGAAGCTGGTGCCTTTTTCGAGTTGCACGGCGAAGTTTTCGGCTACGGTCTGGCCGATGTCGGAGAGGGTGGCGCGGGTGCCCAGGTTCACGCCTTGCTGTATTCGCGGGGTCCAGGCTAATAAGGGCACGTATTCGCGGCTGTGATCGGTGGATGGAGTGGTTGGGTCGCAGCCATGGTCCGCGGTGAGGATGAGGAGATCGGCGGGCGTTAGTTTGGCTTGGATGGCCGGCAGCCAGGCGTCTACTTCTTCGAGCGCTCTGGCGTAGCCCTCGACATCGTTACGATGGCCGTAGTTTTGGTCGAAGTCCACGAGATTCGTAAAGATCAGTCCAGAGTCTATTTCGCTCAGCGCCGCCATCGTCTTGGCCATTCCATCCGCGTTGTTCCTGCTCTTCTCGTGATCGCGGATGCCGCGGCCCAGGAACACGTCGAAGATTTTCCCAATGCTGTAGACCTGAACTCCGGCGTCGTCCAGCCGATCGAGCAGCATGCCTTTGGGAGGAGGAACCGCGTAGTCTTTGCGGTTGGCGGTGCGGGCGAACGATCCGGGCTGGCCCTCGAACGGGCGGGCGATTACGCGGCCGACCTCGTAGGGGCCCCGCAATATCTCGCGGGCCTGCTCGCAGATGCGATACAGCTCCCAGACTGGAATCACGTCTTCATGCGCGGCGATCTGAAACACGCTGTCCGCGGATGTGTAGATTATGGGCGAGCAGGTGCGCAGGTGCTCCTCGCCAAGCTGCTGGATGATCTCGGTGCCCGATGCTGCGATGTTGCCGATAACGGTCCGTCCGATGCGGGCTTCGAGATCACGCAGGATCTCGGGAGGAAAGCCGTGCGGATAAACGGGGAACGGCTTCGCGAGGTGGATCCCGACCATCTCCCAGTGACCGGTGGTGGTGTCCTTGCCAGGCGATGCCAGCGCGCAACGGCCGTATGCCGCGGTGGGTTTTTCCACGGGATCAATGTGCTGTAGCTCTTTAATATTGGCCAGACCCATTTGGGCCAGATTGGGAAGGTGCAACCTGCGCTGGCGGGCGATATTGCCTAAGGTGTCGCTGCCGATGTCGCCGTAGTCGGCCGCGTCCGGCATGGCGCCAATGGCGACGCTATCGAGGACGATCCAGGTGACGCGGCTAAATTTGGGGTTAAGCATTGTTACATTGCTTCGCGGATTCTTTCGGTCAACATATCTACGAAGCGGTCCGGAAGGAAGCCGTTCATGCGGCTGGCGACCTCGCCTTTCTTGTTGAAGATCACCGTGGTGGGAATGGAACTGACCTGGAGCAGTTGCCCGAGGCCGTCCTCAAAGTAGACCCGTTGATTCCACTTGGCCCGTTCCAGGAATGGCTTGACCAACCCGCGGTTCTCGTCGGTATCGACGGATAGAAAAACCACGTCCGTGCGGTCTTTGAACTTGGCTTTTACTTCCTCATATAAGGGATGCTGGACGCGGCACGGACCACACCAGGTTGCCCAGAAGTCCATGACGACTACTTTGCCGCGCAGAGACGAGAGCTGCAGCCTTGCCCCGTCCACCGCTGCCAGGGTGAACTGCATGGGATCTTTGGCGTCGGCATTCGGATCCAGCTTGTGCATCTGTTCTCTGCGCGCGGAGAACACCGTGGAAGCCTGGTCGTAGGATTTCAGGATGAGGTCGCCCAGTCCCGCTTCCGAACCATTGAGCTTGCGGTATAGTTCGCCTAAGCGTAGGCGATCGCGGACGCTGTCGGGATCCATGGCCTTCAGCTCTGCAATACTAAACGCGTTCGCGAGGTATTGGATGGCTTCCTGATTTTGGCCGCTTTCGGCGAGCCAACGGGATGCTTCGCGAGCGCCTTCGACACTCGGATAAAGTCCGTAGCTGCTTTTGGCCGCTGCTACGGCTTGATCCTTGTGCCCCAGTAAGCCTTGCGCACGGGCTTCCAGAATCAGGGCACGAGCGCGACCACGATCCGCAGAATCTTTGAGCTTAGCCCCCTCTTTGCCGGTGCCGGCTGGCTCCCCATCCGGGCGCGAGCCGGGGTCCGCGAGCAATTTTGTGAAGCGGTGGTTATAGGAGAGGGCGCGTTCGGCACTCGCCGGATCGCCTTTCTGAAGCAAAGCGACGATCACCCGTTCGAGCACCTGCGGATCGTCTGGCTGCCGCTCTAGAACCTTTTCGCCCCAGCGGATGATGCGGGCATTATCTTTGATATCGATCGCGCTCTTGACCAGCGCACGTTCCAGCTCAGCACGGCGGGACGATTGCGGAAATTTTGCGAGATGAGATTCAAGCGCACGGATAAAATCGACCGGGCTGGCCCCCGCTTCCCCCAGAGCTTGACGCAGGCTGTCCTGCTCGACATCGGACATCTCCGGCGGATTGGGCGGTTGCGCGGCCAGCGCAGCGGTACAAAGCAGTGTCAGGAGGAGCAGCTTTCTCATTTCTTGATTTCAGTTTCGGCCGGAGGGTTACGGAACAGATCCGCAAGGCTGGCGGCGCGCTCACGCGACATGTGCATGTAGCTTTCGTTTTTGATGACGCGATCGAGCAGTGGAAGGAACTGTTCGGGAGCGATCAGCCGTTTCTTCTCGTAAGTAATCTGAAGCAGCAGCAAGGCCTGATTGACACCCAGTTTGTCGAACTTGACGGCCCGCTCCAGATTACTGAAGTTCTGCTCGGTCTCGGTGATGCGCTCAAAGCGATCGGCGAGCTCCCGTGCATCGGCGTCGGCCGAATAGTTGAACTTCACCTCACCTTTGGTTGCTCCATCCTCAATGCGAAATGTTTTGATGCCCATGTGGGCCACTTTGAGAGGCGACTCCAGGGGACGCGTAAAATGGTCGAGCTTCCCAGCCAATGCGAAGAGCTCACTGACCTGTTCCGGCGGCATCTGAAACCGGATCGGACGCTCGTCATCGGCTGCTTCCTTATAAGTGACCTGCCCGGACTTCTCGATCGTGATCGAGACGAATTCGGGGACGCTGCCCTTGAAGAACTTCGAATATTCCAGGCGCGGAACATCAGCCACGGCGGCAAACGCCGCGGCCATGA
>JBBSHP010000060.1:0-11588 GCA_038232555.1 Bryobacterales bacterium | reverse complement strand
GCGAATGCGGTGTATCACGCCACTGGCAAGCGCATTCGGGAACTACCCATGACTCTCGATAAGCTGCTGTGACCCGTCCGAAACTCTGCGTTCACCAGGGACGTCCCCGCTGCAGTCACGGAAACTTTCGATCACTCCGCGCCGGCGGGTCGTGCCAATGCAAACCGCCGTCTTCATCGACTGCGCGGGTTTGCCTGCATCTCCCGTCGCAGCACTTCGTTCATATAAGTCTGATATTTCTTTCCGCGCGTGCGAAACCAAGCGAGTACGTCCGCGTCGAGGCGAATACTCACAAGTTGCTTGATCGGCCGGTAGAAACGGCCCACGTGAACTGCCGAGGGCCGGGGCAGTCTCTCCGGCGCGTCTGAAAAATTGATTTGCGAATCGGGTCTGTTCGCGAGCCGTCGCAGTTCGGCACGCTGGCTGTCACTGAGCGCCGTCATAAAGAGTGCGCTCGCGAGGACTCGCTTTTCTCGCGGAGATGATGCGGATTTCTTCGTTGCCATGTTCTTCCTCGCTGACGTGGACTACAAGAAGGATCGCGATTCCGCCGGAACACCCAATAGTATGCCAACGTTCCTCGTCGCCGACGGCGCGATCCAGATACGAAACCGCGTTCGGATCTTCGAAAACTCGTGCAGCGGTCCCAAACGATATACCGTGCTTTCGCCGGTTGATTCGGTCTTTCGCCTCATCCCACGCGAAAACCATTCGTATATACAAAAATGTAGCACGGAAGGCCATTCAGGATTGACCAGGTAATATCCCAATGCAAATTCAGGACACAGCGCTGAGCGCGAGAACGACGCTATTCTCTGCGGCAGCCGTCGCGAATGCGGTGTATCACGCCACTGGCAAGCGCATTCGAGAACTACCCATTACTCTCGATAAGCTGCTGTGAGTGCACGCAGCACATAGCCGACCCTGCGAGGCTTCACGAATTCCCTGCCCCGTTTTGTAATAATCGGGCCTTAGCGCTGTCTTTAGGTGTGCGGATCGAAATTGATTGATCATTGTGATTGATCATTTCGATCTGAAACAATAAGGAGGCGCATCTGCAACTCGCGTTGAAAGAGGAACCCGTCACTCCAGTGCTCCAGGAGCTTTTTGAGGCGCACCATGGCTTGGTGTTCCGCACTGCTTATCGTATTACGGGCAATGCTGCGGATGCCGAAGATGTGCTACAGACCGTATTCCTCCGGCTGCTGCGCCGCGATCAGGGTGGCGCTTTGCTGCAACAGGAGAGCTATTTGCGCCGGGCCGCGGTCAACGTCGCGTTGGATCTGGTCCGCGCCGGAAAAGATAGCAAGACGATTCCGATAGACGATCTTCCTTCGGGCCGCTCGCTTGCATCCGCGCCTCGCAGGACAGAGCCGGAATCACGCGAGTTGCATGACCAGCTTCGCCGCGCTCTCGCGACCCTCCCGCCCCGCGAGGCCGAAATCTTCGCCCTCCGTTTCTTTGAGGAGCGCAGCAATCAAGATATTGCCGCTCTGCTTGGCATATCGCAGGTTCACGTGGCTGTCATCTTACACCGCACGCGCCGTCAGCTTCAAAACGAAATCAATTCGTACTCAGGAGAAAAAGCATGAAAGCTCATAACCTCGACGCGATCGTTAACGAGATTCGCACGCAGCCCATCCAAGACGATGTAGTCGGGAGCGCAGCAGCCCGCGTCCGTTCGCGCTTGTTTGAAAAATCGAGCGATAGCTTGACCGCAGCAGCGCCCAGCGGAGAACGCCTCCGCAACTGCGCCGATTTCCAGGCCCTGATTCCGGACTATCTGACCCGCTCCCTCTCGCCTAGCCGCTCCCTGTTGCTAGTGGATCATACCCACTCGTGCGTGGATTGCCGCCGCGCCCTGGAGTTGGCGCGTTCGGGCAATCTGCGTGTGCTGCCCCGTCCGGCCACCGCCGCCAGCACTGTCTCTCCCATCACCCGCTGGGCTGTAGCGGCTCTGCTGACGGTGGGAACGGGCCTCGCTACCTGGGCCATGGTGCGGTCGATGTGGGTTCCCGCCGGAACGCGCGCCACCGTGCAGGCCGTCAATGGGACTCTGTTCTACATCGCGGACCGCTCCAGTACACCCATCTTTTCCGGACGCCAACTTGGTGAACGCCAATCGGTCCGAACCTCCAAAGGTTCGACAGCCATGCTCAGGCTGACCGATGGATCCCTAGTCGAGATGAATGAGCGCTCGGAAGTGTCCGTATCGCAAGCCGCCCGTGGCACCACCATCCACCTTGGCCGGGGCAACATCGTGGTCCAAGCCGCCAAGCAAAGAGACGGCGCGCTGTATGTCGCTACGGCCGATTGCCAGGTCGCAGTGAAAGGTACGGTTTTCGCCGTCACCAGCGCTATCAAAGGCTCGCGTGTATCTGTCGTGGAAGGCAAAGTGAAAGTCGATCAGGGATCTCAATCCCAACTCCTCACTCCCGGCCAGCAAACCACCACTAGCCCCAACATGGAGAAAATGGCTGTCCAGGATGACATTGCCTGGAGCCGCGATTCTGCGCGTTATCTGTCCGTCCTGGGTGACTTGAGTGCCATTCAGAAGGGCTTGGAAGCGATGCCTGCTCCCGGTGTGCGCACCAGTTCCAAGCTATTGGATCGGGCGCCCTGGAATAAAAACGTGATCGTTTATGCCGCTATCCCGAACGTCGGCGCAACTTTGGAAGAAGCCAATCGCCTCTTTGAAGAGCGGATACAACAAAGCCCTGCGCTCAAGCAATGGTGGGACGATCAACAGTACGCCAACAAGCGCCAGCCCGCCTTGCGCGACATGCTTCAAAAGATTCGAACCGCCAGCAACTATCTTGGCGATGAAATCGTTCTCGTTATCTCGGGCGACCCGGATGGAACCAACACGTCGCCGGTTCTGCTCGCGGAAGTCAAGCGCCCCGGCCTGCGCGAGTATCTGGAATCCAGCCTGAACCAAGCGGGCGGTGGCCGGAACGCCGTTCGCTTTGTCGATAGCGCCGCATTTGGACGAGCCGGCCTATCGAATGATGAGCACCAGACCCTCGCGTTCATCAACGAGAACCTGATGGCGATTTCGCCCGATCCCGGCCAGATCCAAGCTGTAGCTGGCCAATTTCTGGAAAGCGGCGCTACCGATTTTAGCGGGAACGCGTTTCACGATCGCATCGAACAGGCCTATCATTCCGGGGCCACGTGGTTATTCTGCGCGAACATGGAACAAATCACGCGCAAGTTCGTAGGTGGACAAAGAGTGAGACGGGATGCGGTTCGCGACATCACAGGATTCAATGACGTACGCTACCTCATCCTGGAGCGCAAAGACGTGAACGGGCAAACCAAAAATCAGGCCACCCTCAGCTTCCGCAACGAGCGGCACGGCTTGGCCTCCTGGCTCGCCGCGCCCGGTCCGATGGGTTCGCTCGACTTTGTCTCCGCCGACGCTAGTGTGGCCGCGTCCTTCGTCATCAAGAACCCTGGCGCGCTGCTGGGAGAACTGCTGGCCGAAGCGCAAGCGAAAGATCCCGAGCTGGCCAAGCACATCGACGAGTTTCAGCGCACTTCGGGCGTCAACATCATCCAGGATCTCGCCAGTCCTCTCGGCAGCGATCTAACCTTCGCCATCGACGGGCCGCTGGTGCCGGTTCCGAGCTGGAAAATCGCCGTGGAAGTTTACAGCCCCGATCGTTTGCAGTGGGGTATCGAGCACATCGTGAACGCGGTCAATCAGCAGCCGGATGCGCCCGGCAAGCTCAGTTTGACGAAAGAGCAGGTCGGCTCCCGGCTCTTCTACACACTCAAAGGGTCCACTGCAAAAATGGGCGAACTGCCTTTTGAGATCGATTACGTCTTCGTGGATAGCTATCTCCTGGCGGCCGCCAATCGAAGCTTGTTGAACACCGCCATCCAGAACCGGGCCACCGGCTACACGCTCAGCCACTCCGCTAAATTCCGTGACCAGTTGCCCAAAGACGCTTACGCCAACTTCTCGGGAATCGTGTATCACGATCTCGGCGGCGCGATCAATTCGCTGATCGACAGGCTCAAATCGGTGCACTCGCTGAGCGCTGAAGAGAAACAGTCGATAGCCGCTCTCCAGGCCAGCAGCGCCCCGGGTTTGATCTACGCCTACGGTGAACCGGACCGCATCATGCTGTCTTCCAACGGCAGTCTGTTCGGATTCAACCTGAACACCCTAGCTCTCCCCGCCGTGATCCAGCAAGCGCTGCCGCATCTGAAACAGACTCAGTAATGGTTCCCGTCATTGAACTCTCCGGATTGGGCGTACGCCTAGGCACTCGTGACATCCTCACGGACCTGACGTGCTCCCTTTCCGGCCGCACCATTGGCCTGCTCGGGCCCAACGGGGCGTGCAAATCCACTCTCATCAACACCCTCCTCGGCTTTCATCGCCCCGCCCACGGCACTGCCCGCATCTTCGGCCTCGACGTCCGCACCGACATTCAGAAAATCAGAAGCCTGATCGGCTACATGCCCGAGAACGATGCGTTCATCGGCAACATGACTGCGGTCTCGTTCATTCGCCTGATGGCCGAGATCTCGGGCCTGCCGTCTGAGGCGGCACTGGAGAGAGCACACGAGGCGCTGTTCTATGTGGGTCTCGGCGAGGCCCGCTATCGCAAGCTCGGCACCTACTCACTCGGGATGAAGCAACTCGCCAAGCTAGCCCAGGCCATCGTGCACGGTCCCAAACTGATCATTCTTGACGAGCCGACCAACGGGCTCGACCCCGCGGCCCGCCAACGCATGGTTCGACTTGTGAAAGAAATGCGAGACTCGCATGACCTGAACATCCTGCTCTGCTCGCACCTTCTTCGCGATGTGGAAGAGACCTGTGAAGAGGTTCTCATTCTGAAAGATGGTCGTATCGTCCACTATTCGAATCTGGAGGAAGAGCGCCAGTCCAACCGCCGCTTCGTCGAAATGGAGACCGTCGGTGACAATGGTGCTTTCGCCGAAGCCCTGGAGAAGTTGGGGTGCGAGTGCGCGGTATCCGGCAGCAAGCGAATCAAAGCGATTCTCTCGGACAGTATCGAGATCCGCGACATCTATCGCGTTGCCGCCGAGCGCGAGATCCAACTCCGACGCCTCAACTACCGGCGCGATACCCTGGAAGACATCTTCCTGAAAGCCATGGAGACCACCAATGGCCGTGTATAAACGCGCCTACCGGGGCTACTCGGGCGATCTGACGCCGGCCTGGTCGCGCTTCTTGATCCTGACCCGTTATGCCTACCGGGGGCTGTTCAAATCGCGTGCTCTCACGGTCATGTTCATGGCGTGTTTTGTTCCTTTTCTCGGCTACGTCGCGGCGCTCTATCTGAATCACAACGCCAGCCTGATCTCGATGATCCATCTCAGAAATGCGGGTGGCTCACTGTTTGAGATCGACTACAAATTCTTCATGAGCTACCTGGGCACCGAGTTCGGTATGGCTTTCCTGCTCACGGCCTTTATCGGGCCGGGCCTGATCTCGCCGGATCTCGCTAACAACGGACTTCCGCTCTATCTCTGCCGTCCGTTCTCGCGCACGCAATACGTCCTCGGCAAGTTCATGGTAATCGCCGCGCTGCTGTCGTACATCACCTGGATCCCCGGGCTGCTGCTGTTCGGAATTCAATCCAGTCTGGCAGGCGCTGCGTGGATGTGGACCAACCTCTGGATGGTTCGCGCCATCTTTCTGGGCTCGTGGATTCTCATTCTAATACTTGCCTTCCTCGCTCTGGCGCTTTCGGCGTGGGTCAAATGGAAACCCGTGGCCGGCGCGTTGCTACTCGGCGTGATGTTCCTCGGAGCGGGACTCGGCGCGGCCATCGACGTGGTACTTCGTACCCGCGTGGGAGGATTGATCAACGTCGGCGAATTGATTAGTATTGTCTGGCTTGACCTGTTCCACCAAACCAGCGAGTTCGGCCTTTCACCAACTCAGGCCTGGATCGCCCTTCTCCTGATGTGCGGAGCGTGCCTCGCTCTTCTGGCCAGAAAGATTCGTGCGTTCGAGGTCGTGAAATGACCTCAGCCCAAAATCAAGTCACGTTCACCAACGTGTCCAAGTTTTACGGTGAGGTGCTCGGAGTGAACCGCGTGAACCTGACCATCCCGCCCGGCATCACCAGCCTGGTGGGACCGAATGGCTCCGGCAAAACGACGTTGATGAACCTGATGACCGGGCTGCTGCAACCCACGCGCGGCGAGATCAGTGTCCTGGGCATTCGTCCGGACGACCCCGAACGCCTCTTCCGCGAGGTGGGCTACTGCACCCAATTCGACTCATTCCCGAAAGGCCTTACCGGCTTCCAGTTCGTCTATTCTTACCTCGGCATCTACGGTTGCCGCCACGGCGAAGCCGAAGACCTGGCCTGGCGCGCCATCGAGCGAGTAAATCTCGTGGACGCCGCGCATCGCAAAGTCGCCGCTTACAGCAAGGGGATGCGCCAACGTATCCGCCTGGCCCAAGCCACTTGTCATGGGCCTACCGTTCTTGTTCTGGATGAGCCGCTCAACGGCCTGGATCCACTGGCCCGCTCGGAAACGCTCGCCCTATTCCGCGTACTCGCTCAGGATGGAATGCATGTCATCGTCTCCAGCCACGTCCTGCATGAAGTGGACGCCATCTCCGATCATGTCATCCTGCTTAGCAACGGATATGTCGTCGCGGAGGGACAAATCCGTGGAGTGCGCGACGAAATGCAGGAGCATCCCATGCAGATCCTCATCCGCTGCAACAAACCGGGCGCGCTCGCTTCCAAAATCTTCGAACAGGAGCACGTGGTCGAAGCCCAGATCCACAAGGACGGGCGCGGCTTGCTGGTCCGCACACGCGATGCCGACAGCTTCTACCTGATGTTGAACCGCATTGCTATGAACGGAATCGGAATCGAGTCGGTGGCTCCCGCCGACGACGATGTGAACTCAGTTTATGAGTACCTGATTGGCGAGGAGCCTTCCAACTAAATGCTGACCAACCTGCGCCTGGCACAGATCTACGCCGTGATGCGGCTGGAGTTGAAGAAGACCTTCTTCGCACGGCGCGGCCTTTGGATTTACCTGCTGGCCTTCTCCCCAGTGGTTCTCTTCGCCGGCCACACCATCGTGCAATTGCGCTTGCAGCGCCCTTGCGACTTCGGCCTGGACACCAACATCTTCGCCGGTGTGTTCCAGTTCTTCTATCTGCGCCTGGCCATCTTTTTCGGGTGCCTCGGGATCTTTATGAATCTGTTCCGGGGCGAGGTGCTGGATAAGAGTTTGCATTTTTATTTCCTGGCTCCCATTCGCCGGGATGTTCTGCTGCTTGGAAAATTTCTCACAGGGCTGCTCGCGGCCATTGTCATTTTCTGCAGCAGCACCGTCATCCAGTTCTTCGCGCTGTACTGGCATTTTCCATCGAACACACTCCAGGATTATCTGTTTCGCAACAACGGTCTATCGCACCTGGTCGCCTACACGGGCGTTACCGCGTTGGCCTGCGTCGGCTATGGCAGCGTCTTTCTTGCAGCGGGCATTCTGTTGCGCAACCCGATCATCCCCGCCGCCGTAATTTTGGTCTGGGAAGCGGCCAACGCGTTTCTGCCTGCCGTGTTGCAGAAGCTCAGTGTGATCTACTACTTGAAATCGCTGTGTCCAATTGAGGTCCCGCCCAACGTTCCACCGCCCTTCGCGTTGCTGGTGGTCAACCCCGACCCGGTCTCAGCTATCGTCGCCATTCCGGGGCTGCTGTTGCTCTCGCTGGCCGTGCTGCTGCTCGCCAGCTTGCGAATCCTGCGCATGGAAATCAGCTACGGCACTCAATAGTGCGGGCGTCTATGGGCCGGAGAAGGGTTGCTCCGCTAGTCGAGTTTCAAATCCATGCCGAAATCCGCCTTCACCGCCTTTAACCACTCCGCGTCGTTCCGCGCATTCCATTGGACCCAGTTCTCATCGTTCATGGACGCTCTCCATGCGAGGAACGGCTCCGCATCGGGCCCAACTGGATGGCGCAACTGCCAGGTTTCGGATTCGATAATCTCCCGAACTTTCTGACCTACCATCTCTGGGTGGCCCGCCCCCGCCGCCATCGTCCCCTCGAACAAGGCCGCGCACCGCCGGACTTGAGGATACACTTTCGACTGGGCCATGCCCTCGATGTTGCGGGCCATCCGCGTATCGATTATGCCCGGCTCCACCATCGCCACCCGCACGCCAAAAGCCCGCACTTCCTGCGCCAGGGCTTCACTCACGGCTTCCAACGCAAACTTCGACGCGCTGTAGGGCCCCAGTGGCGACCAAGCAATCTTTCCACCAATCGACGTCACGTTGATAATCGCGCCGCTCCCTCGCTCCCGCATCGGCCCTATCACGGCCTGAATGCAACGAATGGCTCCGAAATAATTTGTCTCCATGCAGGTGCGGAAATCGGCCAGCGGCGTCTCTTCAATTGCGCCTGTACGTTCGATGCCCGCGTTGTTGACTAGAACGTCCACCGGTCCTTGCGCCTGGATCCGGCCGAATGCCTGCTTTACGCTCTCATCGGAATCCACGTCCATCCTCTCGATATGAATGGGCAATCTTTCCGTCGTCGACCGCTCGTCCAGTTCCGGTGACCCCGCCGGATTGCGCATCGTGCCAACTACCTGGTGCCCGGCCCGCGCCAATTCCAACGCCGTCGCTAAACCGATTCCCCGGCTTGCTCCTGTAATCACGATTTTCAACATGGCTAATTATAGTGCCAGGCCTGTCAGGAACAAACCCAACAAACTCCGCGAGCTTGACTTCGTGATCGAACGCGATCATCTCTGCCGCCTTTTCGCCTATCATGATAGTCGCCGCGTTGGTATTGCCGCTGACCACGTTGGGCATCACACTGGCATCCGCCACGCGCAGCCTCGCTACCCCGTGGACTCGCAGCTGCGCATCCACCACGCTGCCTATGCGGCAGGTGCAAGTCAAGTGATATACCGTGACGGAGAAGTGCAGCGCGAGATCCTGGAGCAGCGCATCGCTGGGCGGTGCACCCTCCTGGTATTCGTGCTTTTTCGCCAGCGGAGGCGGAACCATCCAGTGCCCGAGTCTATCTTTGACGGGCCAATGCGCCGCGATATCCAAAGTCCGGCGCAATACGGCCACCATGACCTCTAAGTCGTGCGGATCCGAGTAGCAGTTCATACGAATCGCCGGCGCCATCATCGGATCGGAGCTCTCCAGAACGATCTCCCCCTCACTATGCGGGAGCACCGGATTGGCGAGCAGAATAAGGCTCTCGGCATCGGGCGCCAACCGGCGGGAGATGTCATCGAAGTACTGCTCCGGATCGATGTTGAGGCACTTGAACAAGTCCGGTGAGCCCCCCGATACGAAGCAGGCGATCTGCGCGTCGTGGCTGTGAAGGTCGCCCAGGCCGGTTGAGTACCACGCAGCGGCATCATACAAGGAGGATGAGATCAGGCTGCGGCCGGTGGTGGCCCACTCCGTGATGCGGCGCACGGCCTCCGCTTTCAGCCCTTGCAGATTCGGAGGCATATTCACGTCGTCGGCGGGATCCGCGGGCAGAGGGCCGACGGGTTGGCGGAGGGCGTCAGGTCCCAGCGAGATTCCGGCTTCGTTGGCGGAAATGCCGGCTCCGGGCGCGGCGAAGAACAAGGCAACTTGCAAGTGATCCTTAAGATGTTTACCCACTTGCGGTGAATCCACCAGACAGGCCACGCCGGCCTGTTCTAGTTCCGCTCTCGGTCCGATGCCGGAGAGCAGCAGCAAGTGGGGCGACCCAACGGCCCCCGCGCTCAAAATCACTTCCTTGCTCGCCGCGGCGAAGCCGGGCTCCCCGTCCTTTGTCCGATATTCGACGCCTGCCGCTTCCCGCGACTTCGACAGCCTCACGCGCGTCGCTTGCGTGCCGGTCAGGACCGTGAGATTCGGCCGGCGCTCCACTTCCCCTTCGAGGAAAGCGCGGTAGGTACTGGTTCGCTTACCATGCTTGGTCGTGGTCTGGAAGAGAGAGACTGCGCCGTTCGGACCGCCCCGATTGCGTCCGTTGTAGTCGCCGCGCGGGATTCCAGCAGCTACCGCAGCTTCGACGAACTCGCGCGCTCCCAGCAGCACGGGGGAGCGCACGGAAACTCCCAGAGGACCGTCGTGATTATGCGCCTCCGCATCGATCTCGATATCATCGCTTGGCGCGAGCCCCTCGCTTTTGCGGAAGTACGGAAGTACGTCGGCATAGCTCCAGCCCGTAGCGCCGCCCTCCGCCCATGCGTCGAAGTCGCCAGGGTGGCCTCGCACATAAGCCATATAGTTGAGTCCGGAAGAGCCGCCCAGCATCTTGCCACGCGGTACAGGCATTCTCCGTCCATTGAGACCGAGCCCTGCTTTGCCCGGGTCCGCCGTGTACATCCAATCCGTAACCGGATTCAACTGCATAGCGGCGCACGCCACAGGAATCGACTCCACATCCGGCGGCCGTTCACCGGCCTCAATCAGCGCCACCCGGCAGGATGGGTCTTCAGATAGGCGCGCCGCAATCACGGCTCCTGCCGATCCTCCTCCCACCACCACGAAATCGAATACCTCTGACATGTCATTCCTCTTTGCGATTTTAGCCCGGCCGTATCCAGCGGATCGCACTGTGACATCATCTGAAGAATGCCTCACACACGTTCGCTCGTCTGGATCTTCTTCTTTTGCCTGACCACGGCCGCAGTTCCGGCTGACGAGATCTCCGCCCGCGCCCGCAAACTGCACTTTTCTTCGATCGTTCTTGACACGCACGACGACACTACCGAGCGCCTCTTCAGCAAGGACTTCGATCTCGGAAAACGCAACGCAGGAGGTCACGTCGATATTCCCCGCATGCGGGAAGGCGGCATGAATGCCCTGTTCTTCTCCATCTGGATCGATGGCCGCATCATGGGTCCACCGGCTATTCAGAAGGCCTTGGATCAGATCGATGCTGTCCGCGAAAATTTCAATAGATTTCCGAAGGACATGCTGTTCGCCCGCACCGCTGCCGAAATTCGCCGAGCCCGCGCGCAAGGCAAAATCGCCGCGCTGATGGGTGTCGAGGGCGGCCACATGATCGGCAATGACATTCGTATGGTCCGCATTTTTGCCGACCTCGGCGTCCGCTACATGACCCTCTCCCATTTCTACAACAACGAGTGGGCCGACTCCTCCACCGACAGACCGACCCACAACGGACTCACGGACTTCGGCAAGGATGTTGTCCGGGAGATGAACCGTCAGGGCATGCTCGTCGACATTTCACACGTCGCCGACAAGACGTTTTACGACGCACTGGCATTGAGCAAAGCGCCGTTGATCGCCTCTCATTCCTCCTGCCGCGCGCTTTGCAACCACCCTCGTAACATGACCGACGAGATGATTAAGGCCCTGGCGGCCAAAGGTGGAGTCATCCAGATCAATTACGAGAAGAGCTTCATCGACCAGGCCTACAAAGACGCCTCCCAAAAGGAAACCGGTGGCGCGGTTGCTCAACTGTCTGAAGTCACCAAGAAATGCAATAACGATGAGGCCTGTATTTCACGTGAGATGGAGCTGTCCAGTAAACGGTTGACCGCCGAAGGAAAGCTCCCGCATGTCAGTTGGCTAAGAATCGT
>JBBSHP010000059.1:0-11615 GCA_038232555.1 Bryobacterales bacterium | reverse complement strand
GCTTGCTCGAAATCGGCGGTATTCTTAACGGGTTTGTGGTTTACCTCCTGAATCACATCGCCGCGCTGCAAGCCCGCATCGGCGGCTTCGCTGGAAGGGCTGACGTTGGTTACCACGACGCCTTTCGAGTTCGCGGGGAGTTTCAGATCCTGTGCGGTTTCTGCATCCAGAGTGTCCACTGAGACGCCCGCCAGCGCGCTCTTCTCGCCGGTGCTCTCGTGCTTAAGCGATGCCGTGTTGGTTGGCGATTCGCCGAGTTGCACCGCGATGTCCCGTTGCGCACCCGCCCGCGATATCCGGAGTTTGACGTTAGTATCCGGCTGCATCATCGAGATTGCCATCCGTAACCCATTGCTGTCGACGACTGGCTTTCCATCCACTTCCAGGATGATGTCGCCCTTTTGGATGCCGCTCTTCTGTGCAGGGCTGTTCGGACTGACGTCGCCAACCAGCGCCCCGTGCAGTCCCTTTTCCCCGAAGGCACTCGCTATCGCCGGAGTGACATCTTGTGGAACAATGCCCATGTAGGCTCGCGTGACCTTTCCCGTTTTGACCAGCTGGTCCATCACGTTGCGGGCCATGTTTACAGGAATCGCAAAGCCGATACCCTGATTCCCCCCGGAGCCGTGCGCCAGAATCGCGGTGTTGATGCCGATCAACTCGCCGCGGTCGTTGACAAGAGCGCCGCCCGAATTACCCGGGTTAATTGGCGCGTCGGTCTGGATGAAGTCCTCATAGTCTTCGATACCGAGGTGGGATCTGCCCGTCGCACTTACGATGCCCATTGTTACCGTTTGACCGACGCCGAATGGATCGCCAATGGCCAAAGCGTAGTCACCCACCTGCACTTTCGAGGAGTCGGCAACCGTGATGCTGGGCAGATCCGTAGCCTCGATTTTAAGAACTGCGATGTCTGACTTGGGATCCGTACCCACGACCTTCGCTTTGTACTCGCGTTTATCGGCGAGAGTAATGCGGATGCCGGTAGCGCTGTCTACCACATGGTTGTTCGTTAGAATGTAACCGTTGGAAGTCATGATGACGCCCGAACCCAGTCCGTGTTCGCGCTGTTCCGGTGCCTGGCCAGGCCCGTTGAACCGGCGATTCGAATTGCCGAAAAATTGGCGAAATAGCGGATCCTCCTGCGTACCGCCGTCATATCCGGTCGGGATCTTGGACACTTTCGTGGACGCGATATTCACGACGGCCGGCAACACCTTCTTCACCACGGGGGCAAACCCGGTTCGACTGGGGCCCTCATCCGCCACCTTGAGTACGACCGGTGGATTCGTATTCCCCAGGTGCCCGGCAGCCGCGAAACCCGCGATACCTACACCGATCGACAACGCCCCCGCCAGCAACACTGCCTGGTAACGGCGCCAAAAATTCTGCTTGTTCATATACGCTCCAATTCGAGTGATTTGGCCCGTGCTCGGGGTGTCCCGAAGAAAGCGGCCTAACTCATTGGACGGAAAAGACCGTTTACGGATTGTCGGGGAAAGTCGGTAGGGCGAGCGCCGGCCATTTGGTATGGCGCATTGTCTTACGAGATAACACCCTTGCGCACCGCGTAGAGGATCAGCTCGGGTATGCCGTGCAGGTTGAGCTTCTGCATTACGCGAGCCCGATGCGTCTCGACTGTGTAGACGCTGAGTTCCAGGAGATTGGCGATGTCTTTGCTCGAATTTCCCTCCGCCACCAACTGCAGGATTTCGCGCTCTCGGGGTGAAAGAAGCTCATACGAGTCCTCGCCTCCGGTTCGTTGTAGTTTTCTCATGTAATCCTCGAGGAGCACCTTGCCGACAGCCGGGCTGAAAAATGATTTTCCAGTCGCCGCCGCGTGGATCGCGCGGGTCAAATCAGCCTCAGCGGAATCTTTGAGCAGGTATGCCTTTGCCCCGGCCTTCAGGGCCCGGAGTACGTAACCTTCATCGGAGTGCATGCTGAGCATCACGACTTGAGTGTCCGGTAAGACTTCACGAATCTTGCGGCAAGCTTCAATGCCATTTAAACTCGGCATTCCGATATCCATCACGACCACGTCGGGCTTTAGCGCCTCCGCCATTGCGACTGCCGTCCTCCCATCGTCGGCCTCCCCGACTACGCTGAGATCGGGCTGCGCGTCGACCACCATGCGCAAACCAGCTCGGATCAGAGTGTGGTCGTCGGCTAAGAGCACACGAACATTTCTCATGAGGGCTCGGCGTCCGGTGAAGAGAAAGGCAGTTCCGCGATCATTGTGACTCCCTGGTCCGGCTGGGATTCCAGCGAAAATGTTCCTCCCAGCCGCCTCACCCGCTCTTCCATACCGAGCAATCCCAATCCGCGCGTCCTCCGCGAGTCGAATCCACTTCCGTCGTCGGTTACCTGCACTGTAATGTTCCGATGGGATTGCCGGACAAGCACCTTCGCGTTGTGTGCGCCCGAATGACGCACTGCGTTGCTGAGGGCCTCTTGCACGATCCGATACACGCAAATCCGGTATTCATCTGGCAGGTTGTCCGAGACGCCTTCGGATTTCACGTCGACTTCGATCTCGCTGTGGCGTGAGACTTCGCGCCCCTGCCACTCCAGCGCCGGCGCTAAGCCGAGATCGTCCAGCATCGAAGGCCGCAGCAGAAGCGCGATGTTTCGGACAGTTTGAAACGTCCGCTCCGCATTCAATTTCATGTGCTCGAGTTGAGTTATCAGCTCGGGACGATCGTTTGAGAGGCCGGTCGAGAAACGTCCCAAATCCACCAGCAAAGCTCCTAGTGCCTGCCCTACCTCATCGTGGAGTTCCCGGGCAATGGAACGCCGCTCCGTTTCCTGAGCGTCCACCAACCGGGCCGAGAGCCGCTCCAATTCACGCCGGCTGTGTACCACTTGATCGTATCTGCTGTGTGTCTGGCGTTCCAGCCGGACGATGTAGACCATGCCAGCCAACATAAGTAGGATGCCGCTCGTCAGCCCGATTGCCAACGCTCTCGTGAGTCCTGCCTGTGCTGCCGCGAACTCTTTCACCAGCGCGCGATCGACAATCTGAAGGCCTTCGCCATTCCATGTCCGAAGGGTTTCGGACCAATCCACAATCTGCTTCTGAAGCGGGATTAAGTTCTTCGCGATAACGACCTGTGCATCGCGGCGCCGCTCGTCGGGCCTGATTTTGAGAACGGCTATATACACATTCTTCTGCTGCAAAAAAACATCCCTCAATCCATTGAATAGAACCGTTTCAGAAGAATCGCGTTCAAGGGGGTAGCGTCTGAAGTTCGAGTCGATCTCGAAAGTGAGTTGATCGAGCTGCTGGTGAAACGGCTCCTCCCGATCGGCCCCTACCGCGAATTGTTGGACGGCTTCGTTGTACCTTTGGATCGATGATGACAAACCGGAGAGCATTTGTGCGCGGCCCGCCAAAGTGCGCGTAACGGCAAGTTCCTGAGCGTGCATTCTGCGGAGTGAGCGGACTGCCAAAAGGCCGGACACCATCAAAATAGCCAGCAATGCTCCACAGACTCCGAGAAAAAACCAACGCAGGCTAATCGATGGCCTGGCAGATTCATCTTGAGAATCGTTAGAAACATTGGGGGGGTAAAATCATCAAAACCCTGGACTGAGGAGCGAGTTATTCCGTGTAGAGAGGTTTAACTTACGCTGTGAAGTTTGGTGAATCAGCACCCTGAACAATCATACTTAGCTCATGATCGGAACGCGGAACTCGGTTCGGCATCCGATCCTCTCTCCGGGTCTTGGGATGGCGAGCAGCCGCCGCGCGTAAACTTTCACTTCTTAAATATTGATGTGGGCCACGGATTCCGGTCTCCGAGGTTTATTCGGCGTTTCGTGTAGCCGAAAACCGCTGGCCAGGGTCAGACCTACGAGATAGATTCCATTAGTGACCTCCTACCTGCATCACCGGCAGCAGTTTCCAATAGCGGGCTTAAGAATACGCGGGACCCGTTGTCAACCATAAAGGTGAAATCCGGGCTTAATCAGAATTCTATCTTAGGATCAGGCTTGTTTCAGATAATCCTGGAGGGAGTCCCACGTGCCCAAGCTTCACAGCATGGAGAGAGTACCATGGTGCAGTCCTTTGTTGAAACAGACCAACGCTCCCTTGCTTTTCGTTGGACACGAGCAAGGCAACTGAACATGCTTGCACAGCGGTTCAGAAATTTCGTAGCTATACAGCGCCTTGTCCAACGTTGCCGGACCTTTCTAATGGATCGATTCTAAATCTCCCAGGCAGGAACTCAATGACATGCGAAATGTTGCTGCCGCCTGGGCCTCACTCAAAGAGGGGAAAACTCAATTATGCGTTTTACGGACAAAGTTTGTGTTGTGAGCGGGGGTTGGGTGCGGGACATGAGAGGAGCCATAAGCGGGTTTTCTTTTTTTGTAGCACTGAACCTAGCGTATTGCTACGCTAGTTTAGGAGGATGACATGTCAGAATCGTTATCGGCGCTGGAATCGCAGCGTGCCACGATTCAGGGGCAGATCGGTCAACTAGGAGATTTGCGGGCTGGTTCTATTACAACCACGGGCGGGCGTTGCGGAAACCCTCGCTGCCACTGCCATCAGCCGGACGACCCGGGCCATGGGCCTTTTCATCGTCTTACCCGCAAGGTCGCCGGCAAAACCGTGACGGAAACCTTCTCCACTCCCGCCGCGCTGCGCAAGGCACAACACGAGGTTGCCGAGTATCACCGTTTCCGCGATCTCAGTCATGATCTGCTGGAAGTAAGCGAAAAAATCTGTCAGGCACGACCCGTTGGGGACACGCTCACGACCCAGGAAAAAAAACGTCAGAGGCGGTCAGGCAGGAAATTGCCCAGGAAGTAGATCGGTTCCTCACCGTATTCTTCGCCGGACTGCGCAGAACCGGGTGTGTCGATCTGGAGGCCATCGAAACCGCCACCCGTGCGGCCATGCATCGTGCCGGGGCCGGAGCCCTGAAGCATCTGCTGAAGGAATCCGGGGCTGTTCCGCCCACCGTTCTTTGCGACTGCGGGCAACAGGCGAAGTATCGCGAAAGGCGCTCCCGCAATGTGCTGACAGCAGTCGGGCCCGTCCGGTTTGAACGCGCTTATTACCGCTGTGACTGGTGCCGTCAGGGGCTCAGTCCACGGGACCGCGAACTGGATGTGGCGGGCACCGACTACTCACCCGGAGTCAGACGCATGATGGCGGTGGTAGGAAGCGACGCTTCGTTCGATCAGGGCCGGGAGCAGATGGAGTTACTGGCCGGTCTGGAGGTAACGCGCAAAGCCGTGGAACGGCATGCCGAAGCGATCGGGGCAGACATTGCAAAAAGCGAAGAAGTCGAAATCCAGCGGGCCGTGCAACTCGATCTGCCCGAGGTAACCACCAGCGACATTCCCGTTCTTTATATCGAGATGGATGGAACCGGCGTGCCCGTCACTGCGGCGGAAACCGAAGGCCGAAAGGGTAAAACCGGCGATGAGCCAGCGCACACCCGCGAAGTCAAGCTGGGCTGTGTGTTTACCCAAACCAGTTCCGACAAGGAGGGCAAACCGGTGCGCGATGAGAACTCCACTACCTACACGGGAGCTATTGAAACCGCCGCCGAATTCGGTCGGCGGATGTATAACGAAGCGTGGCAAAGGGGTTGGAACCGTGCTGCGATGAAAGTCATTCTGGCCGACGGTGCGATCTGGATCTGGAACATCGCCGACGAGAATTTCCCGGCGCCATCCAGATCGTCGACATTTACCATGCCAGCGAACACCTGTGGGTACTTGCCGGGAAACTCTTCCCGGCCGATGAGAAACGGAGAAAGCGTTGGGCCAGCAGCCTCGAGAAGAGACTGGAAGCGGGCAAAATCGAACTTCTTGTCAAACAGTTGCGTGCCTTTCACGCTCCCTCGGCAGAGACTACAGAGCTGCTGCGCGTGGAGGCCGACTACTTTGAACGGAACCGCGGACGCATGCGATACCCGGAGTTTCGCCGCCAGAAACTCTTCGTCGGCTCCGGCGTTATTGAAGCAGGCTGCAGAACCGTAATCGCCAAACGGCTCAAACAATCCGGCATGTTCTGGACCGTCCGCGGCGCCAACGCCATCATCGCCCTGCGATGCTCCCGACTGAACAGGGAGTTCGAGGATTACTGGAGTTCACGCCTCAAAGCCGCCTGACCCACATCTATGTCCCGCGCCCGTTGGTCGCCATCCAGTTCGCGAATATCCACCAGCTTGTACCGGAAGTGGAAAGAGTGGCCCGGTTCGCTCAGCTCCGCTTGCATTCGCATCGGCTCCTCGCCTACGTACAGCAGAATCTGAGAAGGAAACTTGTGGTAGCGGCGGTACA
This sequence comes from Bryobacterales bacterium, assembly GCA_038232555.1. GTDB lineage: Bacteria > Acidobacteriota > Terriglobia > Bryobacterales > Bryobacteraceae > JBBSHP01. The sequence goes on along the minus strand of JBBSHP010000059.1, from coordinate 5,309 downwards.
CGCTGACGTAGTATTCCAACATCCGGAGTGCCATTTTGGGATCGTTGCGGCTCTGGAGCTCCAGGTGGATTAGCGTCCCTCCGGCGCTTCACCGAGTAGATCCACACGGGTGTTCCGGACTTCCGGTAGCTCGACGTTCAGCCACCGATCGATGGTATCGCCCGTCAACTCGCGCAGGACTAGCCTCGCGGCGCCCTGCAACGCTACTTTTAGGGCAATATCGTATTCGTGCATGGCCGGAAGATCTGCGCTGCTAATGTATCAGCGCCCGTTTACTGGGCCGCCCCATCCAGATCCGCTTTCCGCACTTCAAGTAACAGCATGGCCATCTGAGCCAACGTCTTGAGCTTGAGCCGCTGTTCTGCCGTCAAGCGCTTAGCTTTTCGATCAATCACGCACAGCGTTCCAAGCGCTTCACCCGCTTGCGTCCTGAGCGGTATTCCAGCGTAGAAGCGGATATGCGGATCGCCCGTCACCAGTGGATTGGTGGCGAACCGCTCGTCGTGCAAGGCGTCCTCTACCTCAAAGATCCCGGGATGCATGATCGCGTGTGCGCAGAAGGCCACATCCCGACTGGTTTCCGGCATCGATAGCCCACAGTTCGATTTGATCCATTGCCGGTTTCGGTCGATGAAAGATAACAACGAAATCGGAGCGTCACAAATCGTGGCTGCCAATCGCGTGATCTCGTCAAACGAGCTCTCCGCTGCCGAGTCCAGGATTCTGTGCTGACGGAGAACCTCCAGACGGCGCTCTTCGTTTTCGGGGATGGGAGCCATGCAATACAGCTTATTCTAATGGCCCCCCGCTCACTAGCGAGTGACATGCAGTACAGTGGTGATTCCGCCAGGAGCCCACATGCATCGACGCACGTTTATCAATTCCATCGCGGCCACGGCAGCCGTCTCTCTAGCTGCCGTCCCCCGCGTCCAAGCGGCCGTTTCCAGAATGAAGATTACGCGGATTCGCCAGTATGCGCCGCCCAATCCGAACCCGCTCTTCAATCAGAGCGACATGGTGGTGACGGTCGAAACGGATGCAGGCATCACCGGGGTTGGCGAAGGCGGATCCAAAGAGATGTTGGAGCAGTGCGCCGGAAGGCTGATCGGAAAAGACCCGCAGTACATTGAAACGCTGTGGCAGGATATGTCCCGAGCATTTTTTTATCCGCCTGGCCGCGAAAAGCTGGATGCTCTCGGCGCCCTCGATCTGGCGTTGTGGGACATCAAGGGCAAAGTACATAATATGCCCGTCCATCGGGTGCTAAACGGAATGGCGCGTAATTTCTGCGAATGCTACAACACAGCGGGCAACATTTCGGGCATTCGCGCTGGCATGAGCATCAAAGAGAAGGCTCACGCCACCGTAGAAGCGGGTTATCGTGCGTTTCGCATGGGGGCAGCCGACAGTCCCGCCAATGGCACTTACAATACCCACGAGCGGCTGAATCAGCTCTTTGAGGATTGCGTACAGGCTCGCGAAGGCGTGGGCAAGAACGGCGATTGGTGTGTCGATTTCCACCAACGCTTCGATTTCTCTGAAGCAGTGCGAGGGTGCAGTTTGATCGAGAGCCTCGCCCCGTACTTCGTCGAAGACCCCGTCCGCGCGGAGGCTTTTCTTGACGACTTGCCGAAACTCCGCCGTATGGTAAAGGTGCCCATCGCGGCCGGCGAGGAGTGGGGACACCGCTGGGACTTCAACAAGTTGGTGGAAAACCACGACATTGATTACGTTCGCGCCACGCTTCCGAACGTGGGTGGCATCACCGAGATGATGAAGATCGCCGCAATTTGCGAAACCCACTTCGTCGGCATCATCCCGCACTTTACCGGGCCGATTGCCACCGCTGCCCTGGTGAATTGTCTCGGCACTTTCTCCGGTCCTGTACTCATGGAATACAACTTCCAAGGAAAGACTTTGCCCCATCTCCCCGCGTGCCTGGACTTCAAGAATGGGAAGCTGTATCCGAATGAACGTCCCGGTCTGGGCGTGGAATTAGATATGAAGCAGCTCAAACTGATTACGGAGGTCACGCAACCCGTGACGGCCAGGGCGCAAACGTATTTCCGTCCGGATGGATCAATTACCAATTGGTAGCTTGCATTTCCCCTTTTGTTCGCCAATAATAAGTCATGGCTCTTACCAAGCGGCAGAAAGAGGTCCTGGACTACATCGCCGACTTCATTGACGAGCACGGCTACAGCCCGAGTTACGATGAACTTGCTCATGGACTCAACCTGGCTTCTCTGGCCACCGTTCACAAACACATTGAAGGACTAGAGGCCCGCAATTACCTTAAACGCGGCTTCAACCAGAGCCGCTCCATCGAGGTCGCGGCCAAGTACCTGAGTGAGCGGCGCAAGTCCAAGCAGCCGGGCCGTCCTGCGCAAGTCCCTCTCATGGGTCGCATCGCGGCTGGTAAACCTGTGGAAGCCGTCGCGGGTCAGGACACGCTGCACTTCGCAGACTTCCTCGGACGGGGCGAGACTTACGGGCTGCAAGTCAGCGGAGAGTCCATGATCGAGGACCATATCTGTCCGGGTGATTTCATTCTGGTCGAGCGAACCCAGGATGCCGGAAACGGCGAGATTGTGGTCGCTCTGCTGGACGGTTCGGAGACCACCCTGAAACGGTTTTACCGCGAGCCCGACGGCAGAATCCGGCTGCAGCCTTCCAATTCCTCCATGCAACCCATTTTTGCCGAGCCGGAAAACCTGCAGATTCAAGGCCGGGTGTTGGCAGTGCTCCGAAAATATAGCTAGCCCGGATATAGTTAGCCCAAAATAGCGCATGTTAGACTGAAATCGATGGGCAGCTTTGCCGACGGTATCAAACGCTTTATTTTATGGGATTATAAGCGCGCCGGGTGGCAGTATGACGTCATGGTTGGCGTTATCCTCCTGTTTGTATTTCTCACTCCTCGCGAGTGGTTCCGCGACCAACCCAAACCAAGCAGCGTCGTCATGCTCCCATCCGAGCACGGAGCTAGCGTCTTTTGGGTGGAGCCTGAACTACTTGCGGGAATACCGGTGCCGCAACAGTCGACCAAAGCGGCCGCGCTAATTAAAGCCAAGACAGGAAAAAAACAAAATGTGTTCAGTTTGGAGCCCATTTCCGACGCCGAACAGGACGTCAAAGGCTACATGGCGTTTACCACGCCGTAAGCTCCCGGTTCATCTCCTACCTTGAAGTTATGAAAGTCTCCCGAATGACGCTTGTGCTCCTGTTGGTGATGAGTAGTTGGGGAGCTACGGCTGACAGTAGTCTGCAAGATTTACTCAGCCGGATGAACCAGTCTGCCAGTTCGTTCCAGGCCATGTCGGCAAAAGTGAAGTATGTCACCCACACCGCCGTACTGGATGATAACAGCGAAGAGGGCGGCTCGGTCTTGATGCAAAAGGTGCACGCCAACCTTGTCCAGGGGCTGATTGATTTCACCGTCCCCGACCGGCGCACCGTCACCATTGAGCACCGCAAGGTTCAGATCTACACGCCCAATATGAAGACCCTTCAGATCTTCGACCTCGGGAAGCACGGAGAGCAACTGGATCAGTTCATTCTGATTGGTTTCGCGACGTCTGGTACGGAACTTGCTCGTGACTATACGATGAAAGTTCTTGGCCCGGAGAAGGCGCTCGGACAGAAAACAACCCGGGTGGAACTGATCCCTAAATCCGAACAGGCCCGCGATTACCTTCAGAAGCTTGATCTGTGGATACCGGAGCGCCCCGCCCAGCCGTACCCCATACAGGAGAAGATCTATCAGAAGTCTGGCGACTTCCGCCTGGTAACCTACTCCGACATGAAGATTAACCCGACGCTCAAGCCAGATGCTTTGAAACTCAAACTGCCATCTGGGGTTAAGACAGAATATCCGCAAAAATGAGCGCACTTGAGGCAGTTGCGCGGCCTGCTGAAAAGGGGCAAATCGCACCGGACAGCAAACCGCTTGAGTTGGTTCCAAAAGTCAGGACCACCACCAGCGGCGGCCGGCTCGGGTTTCTCGATTGGACCCGCGGCCTCGCTGTACTCATTATGCTCCAGGGTCACGTGTTTCATTCGTTTGGAAAACCAGATGTGCGTACCCAGGGGCCTTTCGTTATATCCCAGTTTCTGGGCGGAATTGGTCCAGCCATCTTCCTGGTATTGACGGGCGTGACGCTCGCTTTCTTGATGGATCGGAGGCAGCGTGAGCAGCTTACTGCTTTCGAGCGGTGGGGAGCCGCCCTGCGCCGCTCTGCCTATCTGTTCGGACTCGCGTTCCTGTTTCGGCTGCAGTTGTGGGCCTTCGCCTATCCGCAGAGTCCGTGGACCGACCTGTTCAAGGTGGATGTCCTGAACTGCATGGGTTTCTCGATCCTGGTGCTATCGGTCGTTGCGGTCTTTTCAACGGCCGATCGGGTCCGGCTTTGCGCGATCGTGGGAGCCGTGATTGCTGGCCTTGCGCCGGTCGTTTCCTCCCTGGATTGGAGTTGGGTGCCGCCGCAGCTCTCAGCGTATATTCAGCCGAGTTTCGCGTACTTTGCTTTTTTTCCGTGGGCCTCTTTTATTGCCTTCGGTCTCAGTATCGGCAGTCTGGTCCGTTTGGCTCAGCCCGAACAGATGAACCGCGTAATGCAATGGGGTACTCTGACCGGAATCGCGTTAATTCTAGTTGGCCAGTACTTCTCGAGCTTTCCTTACTCCATTTATCCAAAGTCGGAATACTGGCTGGATAGCCCCGGCTTGGTGGTGATAAAACTCGGAGTTGTTCTTTTGATCCTCGCGTTAGCGTATATCTGGAACGAGTACGCTGTCAAAGATCGTTGGAGTTGGGCGAGGCAGTTCGGCACCACCTCACTGTTGGTGTACTGGGTTCACATTGAACTGGTGTATGGGCGCTGGTTTGGAGGATGGAAAGAGCGGCTGACCAACACGGAGTGCGTCCTCGCCACCGCCACCTTGATGGCTTTGATGCTGGCGCTGTCCGTCACCCGCACCCGCTGGAAATCCCTGCCTTTTGCGAATCTGTTTGCCCGATCCCCGTTCTCCCAAGCGCGCCCGGTCTCCGGTGAGCTGGCCTCATAGAGTGTAGGGAGCTGCCTACAGGGCAGGAGCCCACCGCGTGCTACTGCGCGTCGGTCCGAAACGAATGTCTTTGCGTCGCGCCGATGCTGCACTACTGCTTTAGCGCTCCAGATGCACTGTCGATTCGCACCGGGTGAAAATATTGGTTCGTCAGAAAAACTCGTGGGTTGATTCGGGCTCTGGGAGCTTGCCAAGTGAGTGATAGAGAGCGAGTTCGAGGCAGCGGAACGTCCGGAAGCCGT
>JBBSHP010000058.1:0-11760 GCA_038232555.1 Bryobacterales bacterium | reverse complement strand
TTCAACTGGCCAAACAAAATTACGGAGAAAGATTTCGCGGGATGGGTGGAAGAGCGCGGGTCGAAGTGGATGAAGACCTGGGATCCCCACTATGAGGCGTTGCTGGAGACTCACGATCTCAACCAGGAGCCGCAACGAGGCGGGCTGCTCTATGCGAAGTACGGTAAGGGCCTCTACATTTACAATGCGTACGCATTTTACCGGCAATTGCCGGAGGGTGTTCCAGGGGCTTATCGCATCTTCGCAAACATGATCAGTTTGCCGAAGAACCCGAACCGTTGAGCCGTATGTTGAGCCGTTATGGCGTCGCGGGTTTAGAAAGCGTGTACAGAAATCGGGTCAGCGTCGAATAGCGGCGCTCGTTTTCGGCGGTCTGTTTGCGATCCGCTTCGGCACGGAGTTGCTCTTCCCGTCTGGCTGCATCCGTCAGTCCCAATTTGCGATAAATCCGCGCCAGCCGGTAATGGGCTTCGGGCGAATCGGGTTGCAGCCGTGCGCACGCCTCGGTCTCGGTCCGGGCGGCCGCCCAGTTCTGATCGGCTTCCAGTGCCTTACCGAGCTGGCAGCGAGCGATGGGCTCCTCGGGAGCAAGCTGGGCAGCCTTGCGTAGACGCTCCAGCGCGGGTTGCTCGGTACGCAGCAGAAGGCCTCCGCACACGGCTTGTGCCCGGCCCTGGCTCGGATGCACATCGGCGAACCGGCACAGTTGACGTACCGCTGCTGGATCCGGCGAAGCCGTTTGGATGAGCTGCATTTCGCCCAGATACTCAGCGGCCATGGCGGATTCGGGATCCAGGCGCATGGCTTGCAACAGCACGCGCGAAGCGTCCGCATCCCGGTCTACCAGAAAGTAAGCGACTCCCAGTGCGATCCGGAGAGAACTGGAAGTCGGAAAATCCTGAACGGCCTTCTCGAACACCAAAATGGCTGGCTCGTGAGTCTGATGCCGCAACAACTCCAGACCCAGTGCAAACCGGTACTCCTCGATTTGAGGAGCTTGCCGGACTGCCGACTGGTAGCTCTGGATGGCCGCAAGGCTATCGCCCCGTTTCTCCAGTACATCCCCAAGCAGGTTCTGCAACGCCGCATTATCATGAATTCTCGCGGCCGTCTTCAGGTGCGCGAGGGCCGGCTCCCACAGGTTGGCGTGTACTTCCGCGAGGGCGCTGGCCTGTAGCAGATTTGGATCTTCGGGTGCGAGATCGAGCGCGGTCTCCATTTCTTTCGCACTCGTCGCCGCATCCCCCGTTCCACTCGCGATCGCAGCTTTCAAACGATGATAGGCGACCAGTTGCGGCCCGCTGGTTGGTGGCGCGACGCCACGGAGGGCCACTTCCGCTTCGGGGTAACGATGCTCCCGAGCCAGGGAAATCGCCACATCGAGCTGTCCCCAGAGGACGGTCGCGAAAACCACTAGCAACAAGCCAGCACGACTGGGATTCATTTTGCTTCCACTTCCGCAAACGGCCACTCGTGTTCGGCCCGGGCGCGCCAAAGATAGGCCAGGATGCCGAATGCAAATAGCGCAAACCCGGCCAGGATGTACGCCGCTCCGCTCGCGATCAGGATGTACAACCACCCCAGAAAGGCAACGATGCTGGTGACTGGATACAGCGGCATTTTAAACGGACGTTGGATGTCCGGGCGGTTACGACGTATCAGCGTGACCGCGACAACTTGCGCCATAAACTGGACCAACACCTGGATCACAATTAGCGCGTTGATCAAGACATCCAAGGTAAGTAAGCAGGCCAGCGCCGACGTGACTCCGATGAAGACCAGCGAAAAAGTGGGAAAGCCTTTGGACGGATGCACGCGCGCAAAGGGACGGAAGAATCGCCCGTCTAACGCCGCGGCAAAGGGGACGCGCGAATAGCCCAGCAGCACTGCAAATAGGGAAGCGAACGTGGTCCATAACACCAGGACCGTTACCGTGCGCGCCGCCGGCAAGCCGTACAGCCGCTGCATAAAGTCGGAAACGATTGAGGTGGAATGGATCGCCTCGCGCCAGGGCACCACGCCGAGGATCGTCACATTCATGGTGAGGTACAGGCACGCGACCGTCGCCACGGAAAACAGGATTGAGCGTGGAATCACGCGCTCCGGGTTGCGCACCTCCCCTGCAAAGAAGCACACATTGTTATAGCCGCCGTAGTCGTACATGGCGATCAGCGTGGCGCCGCCCAGACCGAAGAAAAGGTTCCACGACGGCGTAATCGACCCGGCCGGTACATCAAACGCCAGCTTCGGATTGAAGTGCAGCACGCCCGCCCCGGTGATCCACGCAACCGTTCCCAACACCACCACCCACATCCCGATCGAGAGCCGGCCCACCGCTTGGATATCGCGATACAGCAACAGCGTGATCAGCAGGCAAATCGCCATGGCGATCAACTTCTCTTGCCAGTGTGGCATGTCCTTCGCGAAGAACCTGGCATACTGTGCGAACCCGACCGCACCTGATCCGATCGATAATGGCGCCAGAAAAATGGTCTGCCAGATGAACAGAAAGCTCATCAGACGACCCAGCCGCTTGGGTCCGAATGCTTCGGATAAATAGTGATACGGGCCGCCGGTTCCGGGCATCGCCGCGCCCAGTTCCGCCCACACCATCCCATCGCACAGCGCGACGATGGCGCCCAGCAGCCAACCCAGCATGGCCTGCGGTCCGTTCATCTTGCTGAGCAGGATGGGACTCGTGATGAACGGCCCGACGCCGATCATCTCCAGCATGTTCGCGGAGGTAGCTCCGAAGATGCCGATGCCGCGTTTCAGCTGGGGCGAATCTGTGCCGCGCACGGCGCTAGAGTATCATACTGCTTTCGGCGCTAGTCCGCCGCAAGCTCGCGAAGATCTCTCACCCATTAGTCCGGTGCCCATTTCGCCAGCTCGGCTTCTTGTCCGTAACCGTACAGCACCGCGCAGGTCTTCACTCCGGCGCGTCGGCCCGCCTCCATATCGGCCGGCGCGTCGCCTACGATTTCACGTCTCAAACAGCAAACGCTCCGGAGTAGCCAATGTGGTGGGCTCGGCCACCCCTTATCAGAACGCGCTGTTCTCTTGAACGACCCGATCCCCGGGATTTCTTGAAGCGCTATCATCGCATCGGGCCGCCTTACGCGTAGGGCGCCAAGAGAGCCTACGCGGTTGGCCTTGAGCGTGGCACGCCATTGCGGAAGCATGGTCGACGGGGTCAAGCAGCGCCATACGCCGCTCTCTGAACAGATTCGTCGCCACCATGAAGGCCATCTAAATTTCGTTAAAATGGCCATGCTGATAGTTTATGCCTACGTACTTGATGAACTGGAATCCTAAGCGATTCCCTTGGAGAAATCTTTCGGACGAATCCGACAGAACGAGACGCGGTGAAACGGTGCGGGACGGTTGGAGCACTGGAGGAACGAAACGCATAATGCCAGGTGACCGAATCTTTCTTGGCAAGCAGGGTATCGAGCCCAAGGGTATCATTGGTTCCGGCATCGCAACTTCTACTGTCTTCAACAAACAACATTGGGAAGATCAAAATAAAGAGACGACCTATATTTGGATAGATTTCGATACCCTACTCTATCCTGAACAAGTTCTACCTCGAACCGACCTTGGGTCGGGATCGACCGGCGCGTTCTACTGGGACACCCCGAAAAGCGGCAATACGATCCCGGATGACACAGCGGTTCAGCTTGAACAGCTGTGGCGTGGTCATTTGTAAAAAATTAAGTTCCCGCTTATCTCCGCCGATGAGGATGAATCATCGGCCATTATTCTTTCTGGATATGAAGGCAGGGTCAAAGTTCGGACCCACCATCTTCGGGAGCGCCGTCCTGCTCTGGCCGAAACAAAAAAAGCAGAAGCTCTGCGTCGTTTGGCAAGCTTGAATGCGATGTATGCGGTTTCGTGTTCCCCGAATATTATGGTGAACACTAGTGTGCGCCAACTGCCACCGCATGCTTCATCGGCGCGACTGGCCCACTTTGGAGCAGCTTCGACTGTGGCTTGTCGCAGCTAAGCCCGACCTGTATCGCTCGAAGCAAGGTGAATAGTTCCAACCTTAAACACCTCCGGCATACTCCACAGTCGATCTGGTCAAGAACTTTCGTGCCCGCCGCTCAGCTCGCGAAGATCTCTCACCCAGTAGTCCGGTGCCCATTTCGCCAGCTCGGCTTCTTGTCCGTACCCGTACAGCACCGCGCAGGTCTTCACTCCGGCCCGGCGTCCCGCCTCCATATCGGCCGGCGCGTCGCCCACCAATAAACAGTCTTCCGAACGCGCCTTAAAAATCTCCAGGGATCGGAAGATCACATCCGGTTCGGGCTTGGCCGGAAACCCGTCGGTGCCCTGCACGTGATCGAAATACGGCAGCAGGCCGAACATCTCGAGTACAACGCGGGTGGTCGGGGTGCCTTTGGTGGTGGCGGTAGATTTTTTGCCCTGCAAGGCCGCCAGTGCCTCAGCCACCCCTGGATAAGGCTTTGTCATGGAGTGCTTGCGCTCCGGATAGACCCGGCGGTAATGCACAATCAGATCTTCAATCTGCTCAGAAGTGTAACCAGGAAATAAATCCTGGAAAAGGTCGACCAGATGGCGGCCAATATAGCCCCGCAGAAACTGGTCTTGCACTCGGTTTTGGTGCGTACCCGACAGCACCTCCTGGATGGCTCCGCAGATATCGCAGGCGGAGTCCACCAGGGTGCCGTCAACGTCAAATAAGTAGACCGGAAATTCCGGTATGCGACTCAAGCCGGCTGCGGCCGCTCACCACCCAACAGCCCTGGAGCCCCCTTGCCGCCCTCCGGCCGGATCACCTGTTGCGGCTTCTCCGTGTCTCCGGAGCTGGGCGGTTTGGTGCTTTGGAATGCCTGTAACTGGCCGCCGTCGATCAGCACCTTCACCTCGGCGCCATCCAGCACTTCGCGCTCCAGCAGCGCTTCGGCAATGCGCGTCAACGCTTCGGATTGACTTTCGATGATGGTGCGTGCGCGCTGGTACCCGTCTTCCACCAGCTTGCGGACCTGCTCGTCGATGCGGATTGCGGTGGCCTCGCTATAGTCCCGGTGCTGTGCGATCTCGCGGCCCAGGAAGATTTGTTCTTCCTTTTTGCCAAAGCTCATGGGGCCCAGTTCACTCATGCCCCACTCGCAAACCATCTTGCGAGCCATCTCCGTCGCGCGTTCGATATCGTTTCCCGCGCCCGTGGTGATGTGGTGCATAAAGATTTCTTCCGCGATGCGGCCGGACATCAGGATAGCCAACTGCGCTTCCAGGTAATCCTTGTGATATGAATGTTTGTCGTCCACCGGTAGCTGCATCGTGACGCCCAGCGCCATCCCGCGCGGGATGATTGTCACCTTGTGCAACGGATCGGCATGCGGAATCATAGCGGCCACCAGAGCGTGTCCGGCTTCATGGTAGGCGGTGTTGCGCTTTTCCTCATCGCTGATAATCAGCGACTTGCGCTCCACTCCCATCATGACTTTGTCTTTGGCAAGTTCGAAATCCCACATGGTGATGACCTTGCGATTCTGCCGTGCGGCCACCAAGGCAGCTTCATTCACCAGGTTGGCCAGATCGGCTCCCGCAAAGCCCGGTGTCCCTCGCGCCAGCACCGAAAGATCGACATCGTCCCCCAGCGGCGTTTTCTTGGAGTGCACCCGGAGAATCATCTCGCGGCCCTTCACGTCAGGGCGTCCCACCACCACCCGGCGGTCGAAGCGGCCCGGCCGCAGCAGCGCTGGATCCAGGACGTCCGGACGGTTCGTAGCAGCCACCAGAATCACGCCTTCGTTGGATTCAAAACCATCCATTTCTACCAGCAACTGGTTGAGAGTCTGCTCGCGTTCGTCGTGACCTCCCCCTAGGCCCGCGCCGCGATGCCTTCCAACTGCGTCGATTTCATCAATGAAAACAATGCAAGGCGCATTCTTCTTGCCCTGCTCAAACAGATCCCTTACGCGGCTGGCGCCCACGCCCACAAACATCTCGACAAAGTCCGATCCCGAGATCGAGAAAAACGGGACATTCGCTTCGCCTGCAATGGCGCGTGCCAGCAAGGTCTTGCCGGTTCCGGGAGGTCCGATTAGCAGCACGCCTTTCGGAATACGGCCCCCCAGCTTCTGAAACTTCTGCGGCTCCTTCAGGAACTCAATAATCTCCTCCAACTCTTCTTTGGCCTCTTCCACCCCGGCCACATCTTTGAAAGTGACTTTCTTCTGTTGTGAGGAGTGCAGTCGCGCACGGCTCTTACCGAAACTCAGCGCTTTATTCCCGCCGCTCTGCATCTGCCGCATCATGAAGAGCCAGAATGCCAGCAGCAGCACGAAGGGAATCGCGTTAATGACGATGGATACCCAGCCGCCGCCCGATTCCTTACCGTAGTGGATGTCCACTTTCTTGGCGCGCATCTGGTCTACCATCGGCTGATAGTTGCCGGGGACTACGGCGCGGAAATCGCCTTGATCGTTAGTGAACGTGCCGTGGGCGTCTCCCCCCGTGATCGTGATGGACTTCACGCGTTCGTTCTCCACCTCAGTCATCAACTGGGTAAACGAAAGTTGCTGGTCAGGACGCGTGCGGGATTGTTTCACCACCGTCCAGAGCAGCACCACCACCATGATGATAACCACCCAAAATACTGCTGTCTTGATATTGGAATTCATGAACTCTCCAAAGAAACGTTTCAGAAGGCCCTCACTTGGTTTGGACGGCGACCCGGCGGTAATAGATTCACACCATGGTCGCATTTCACTGATTCGGCTACTGTACTTCTGTGATCCGCAGGACAGGAAAACATCCCGTGCGGCCAACCACCGTTGCAGCCGGACCAAACCGTCGCGACCAGACGATATCGCCTCGACAGGTGAACACCGGCCAGTGACGCCGTTCCCACAGCGGAATCCGCTCCTCCTGGAACAGTGTTTTAAGCTTTTTATCTCGTGATTGCCCCGCCGCTTGATAGTGGTCACCGGGTCTCCAGTTGCGAAGCTCGAAAAGATCGCACCCGTCGTTTCTGTCACTCGCGCCGGGCCCGTAAATAGAACGAAGGCTCTGCCAATCTAGCTCTTTTCCCACTCTATCATACGGTTCTAAGCCTACTTCCGATCCACACAAGTTGAATAGCACCGTCCCGCCTGCCGGTAACCGGACCGATCCCGGAACAGTCACTGCTATTTCAAAATCCCGCTCCACCCCACTGTCAAAACCAAGCCGCGCAATGCGAATCCATTCAAAGGAGCGCAGCACATCCAGTCCCGGCAGTTGCGTCCGGTTGTGTCCCGGGCCGGCCCGCGCCATCTCCAGGACGGTTTCAATATGTTGGAACTCGATCTCCCGCAAATTTCCTTTTACTCGCTCCGCCGCGTGACGTAACTGTCTCCTGGCCAACCCAGGTGGGCTATCAGCAAGCCGCTCCGCGAGCAGGATCACCGGACCTCCCGCCGGCCCCACACACACTCTCACCTTATCGGCATTTTTTTGCCAATAGCTCTCCTCATCTTGCGCGAGGATTGCCATTTGCGCCAGGGTCTGGTCGAGATTAGGATTAAACGCCTCGCGCAACAGCGGGAGCGTCTCATGCCGCAGGCGATTACGGGCAAATGCCAGATCCTGATTGGAAGCGTCCTCGCGCCAGGCGATATTGCGCTCCCTCAGCCACTTCTCGATCTCAGGACGCCACACCGAGAGCAGCGGACGGACCAAGCCATCGCACGTAATCGGGCGAATTCCGGATAACCCTCCCAGCCCGGATCCCCGTAAGAATCGGTACAACACCGTCTCGGCCTGGTCGGAAGCGGTGTGGCCCGTTGCCACCCGATCCACCTGTCCGGACGAGATCAACTCCGCAAAGAACGCCGCGCGGATCTGACGTGCCGCTTGCTCCAGATTGTCATTCACCGCTGGAGCGTCGGCGCGATGCTCCCGATAGGGTAGTCCGAAATCCGCGGCCGCCTGTTGAACGAAGGCGGCATCCGCGCGTGAGGCAGCGCCTCGAATCCCGTGTTCAATGTGCAGAACCGTCAGGTGCAGATTCCAGCGCGGAGCCAGGTCATGCATCAAGTGCAGGAGGCATATCGAATCGGCCCCGCCCGAAACAGCCAGTCCGACCCGTTGTCCGTGGGTGAACAAGGCATATCGCCTGATTTGTTCAAGACTGATGTGTTCAAGACTGCTTTGTTCGATCACCCCTGCCGCCATCCGCTCGGTCACCATACTAATATAGGTGCTACATGCTGACCGAAAAGGAACGCGAAACCGCTCTGGCCTTGTTGACGCGTAGCCGCCAGGTTCTACTGGACACCGTGGCGGGCGTGACGGAAAATCAGGCGCGTTGGAAGCCGGGTCCGGAGCGTTGGTCGATCCTCGAATATGTCGAGCACCTCGCCTTGGGCGACGATGCTTTGGTGCATGTAGTGCGCCGCTCTCTGCAAACACCCGCCCAGCAGGAAACCGCGGAAGAACGGCGCGCACGCGAGCAGAAAGTGCGGGAGACCGTGATCCCACGCGGAGTCAACCATGCCCCGGACCGGTTGAAGCCAAACGGCCGCTTCGCCTCGCTCCAGGAAGCGGTGCAGGCTTTTGTAGCCGCCCGCGCGCGGACCATCGAATACGCGACGACAACTCTGGACGACCTTCGCAGCCACTTCGCCCCGCACCCGGTCCTCGGCCAGCTCGACGGATATCAATGGTTAGCCGGCAATGCCCGCCATGCCGAAACCCACGCCGGCCACATCCGCGAAATCCAAGCGATGGCGGACTACCCGAAATAGACACCCAAAAAATTGCTGCTGGCTTGATTCCAATGTCGTATACCCAAAGCTGTAGTCTCATTCGGACTCCCCTGCACCGCTCTCACGTCCTTCACCACATCCAGCCGTGAGCATGAGTTCTGCCAGGACACCCCCGCCCCGATGTTGTAGCTCAGCTTGATTTGATTGCCGTTCCGGTCTTGCATCAGCGTTGGATAGCGCGTGCCCGCGTCCTGTTCCGTCCCCGCCGACACCGAGCCAAATATCCAGGAGCTTCCGTCTTTGAAATACAGCTTGGCTACCGTCGCGTCGTAGAACAGATAAATGCCCTCCGTCGAGGTGTAAACCACATGCTGGTTAGTCGAATCGGTTAACGCATTGTCCAGCCGGTACTCCGCCCCCGTCGCGTCGATAAATTGCCAGTGGTGAATCGTGAAATAGTCCTGGTAAATTGGCGTAAGCGAGCCTGCTTGCAGTTTCCATCCATATCCATAACCCGCATCCCGTCCGAATTGCCAGGTGGTCACCGGACCACCTGGCGGAGCATCCTGCCGCCAGTTCTGCGAATTATAGGACAAATTGAAAACCGCTCCCCCGCCGTTGCGGCTCATAGCGGTCAGGATGGGAACCGTGTAGTTCAGATTGCCCGACCGTATGTCGATCTGCTCGACCGTGAACTAACGCCGAGCGAGCGCATTCAGCTAGTCAGCCTCAAGGTTTCCATGCGTGCCTTTTGAATGCGAGGCAGAAGCAGCTTCACATCGCCCTCATCTACCACGAAACGACTGAAACTCCACCCGCCCTCGGCTCGCTTGAGAAACTCGAATACACCCTTTTCGCAATGGCCGCCCAGATCCACATAAATAAACACTCTCGGATCTTGCGATCCATAGAACGGAATCATTGCTTGACCAGCAGCACCACAGCCCTTGCGAAAGCTCTTCACAACCGTTAGAATTTCCCCCCGCAATATGCTCGCGTCCAAAGGGGGCGTCTTCATCGAGATAGGTTTCGGCGGCATCAGCCGCTGCAGCTTCCAAGTAAGAGATGAGGGACTGTCGAAAGTCTCAGAACGCTGCTGCGATCGAACAGGCGCAACCATTTTGGTGGCATCGAAGGCCAGCTGATCTTTCTGGCGCTGGCCAGGGCCAGCTCCCTGAATAGGCCGCAACCCTCTCGCTTTCGCATACTCCTCGGCGAACCGTGTGGGAAGAGATGCCTCAGATCGATTTGCTTCTGCCCCCCATTCGGTCAGGAGCTCAAAGCTGCCATTGCCATCTCGTTCGTAAATCTGGCAGATCTCAAGTGCGGAAGCGCAGAACCCGGCAGCCGTTCGTGCAAACAGTACCTGCACCTGTACTTCAGTACCTGGAACATAGGACGTGCTGACAGTAGCCGGAAGCCAGTAGTGCTGCCATCGAACGCGCTCCGTGTACTCCGAAAGTAGTTGTAGGGCAGTTGCGCGGCGGGTCTGGCTTTCTTGTCCTGCCATTGGCAATGCAGACGCAAACAGCCAGACCGCAATCGATACAAAGCTAACAGTGACACTCCGGGACGCGAAGGGATCAGCCAGTTTTCCATTTACTCCCAAGTTTCCTGCGACGCAAGACTGGATCACATTGAAGCAGGATTCGTTAACGACGGAGTCTAATCCACTACTCGGGTCGGCAATGAGAGCTTGTCTTCCAATACTTATGTCAGTGCTCAAAATAGTATCCAACCTGTTCTGAAAACCCGTAACGCACGGCAGCGAAACCTTCATCTCCGCTCTACGGAAAGCGAACCTCCACCAATTTATATTCGTGGATGCGACGAATAGTGTACGACCAATCATTCGGAGCGCGGGCCGGAGAGAACTGACCCGGAATCCAACGGACTTCGTGTCGGACAAATGGGAGCACTCCTTTTTCACAACCCGGGCCCAAGTCAACGTAGACAAACACAATCGGATCGTCGTCTGAAAAATAGGGAATCTTGAGCAGTCCCCCGTTGCACTTCGGCTCATAAAACCCCTCAACTGCGCTCCGCGCAGCAGAAGCCAGTACCTCTGCATCCCGAGGCTCTGTCCGTGAAACAATATAATCGGGCACTGAAAGAGCTGGAAGTTGAAACCGAATGAGACGGAGTTCTGAAACGTGACTCGGATCATTTATGGGGGGTCGTCGCACCGGCAAGCCGTTTGTGCCCGGCGGGGCTTTAGATTTGAGCACAAAGCCTGGTAAACCGTTTTGGTTCTGCACATATTGATCAGCTTGCGCGGAATTGGTCTCCTGAGTCATCCTGGTGATCACTCTCCTAACCACGGTGCCCCGCGCTACCACCAAGTACACAGCAATACGGATCTCCTGCATAAACACGGCGGTCTCGTTGCCCCACGAAATCACCGCAACCTCGACCCTTGTTCCTGGTTTGTAGTGCTCCAGCGATTGTGCGCCTTCCCAAAATGCCCTCCACCGAAGAAGCTTTGAGGTTTCGTTAATCACGCGCTCTTCACTGAGGGATTCTTGACAAAGCGCCCGGGTCGAGCAGCAAAGCGCGAAATAGAAGGCGAAAATGCAGGTTTTCATTTGCCCCTCCAGGCTATCGAATAGGAGGACGTGGGCGACGTGGATTTGGCGGCTCAACCGGACTGCGTCTCCCTACTCCCGGGCTAGGCGGCATTCCATTTGGATTGTAGACAACAAGGCCGCTGGAAATTCCAAAAAAATTGTTGGGAGGGCGAAAAGCTCCGAAATACGGTTCAAGCGGTCCCTGTCGAGGTGCCGTGGTGAAAGCTTGTTGTGAGGCCCTTCGTCCCGAACGGATCAGCAAGGACATGCCCGAGAGCGGCGATTGCCCCTTGAAATGAATTGATGGCCGCAATGCAATCCTCTGATTTAGCGTCCCCGGCAAAGACACTATTGAGCTTTCTCTTAAACGCGCTGTTGATGTCGCCGCCACTCACACTCGCATACTGGTCGGGTTGGCTTAGCACCTGGGTAAGAGACGCGTCCACCGGACCCCACCCCAGAAACCGCGGATT
>JBBSHP010000057.1:0-11936 GCA_038232555.1 Bryobacterales bacterium | reverse complement strand
TTCCCACGCAGGCAGTTTTTGAGAAGGATGGGCGGCTGGTGGCTTACCTGAAGAACGGAGACAAATTTGAAGAGCGCGTATTCACGCCAGTAAAGCGCAGTGAATCCACCATGGTGGTTGCCAAGGGTCTGGAACCGGGTGAAGTGGTGGCTCTGGCAGACCCGTTTGCGAAGAAGGACAACAAGAAAAAAGCCAAGTCCGGAGAGGGCGCTATGGGCGCTTTGCCCGGGGGAGGTGCGAAGTGAGCGCGGGCAGTTCGGGCATCCTGCCCGAACTGGACATGGGGATCTCGAGTCTCCTGGTACACCAGCTGCGCAGTTTGCTCACCATGATGGGCATGATCTTCGGCGTGGGCGCCGTGGTCGCGATGCTGGCCATCACCGCCGGCGCGCAGAAAGAGATGATGAGCTACATCGATCTGCTGGGAGTCAACAACATCATCATTGAGGCCAAAGAGGCAGTGGACCGCAACGAACTGCAGCAGCGCAGAGTGATCTCGCCGGGCCTGACCTTTCGCGATTACCGGGCCATCACCGAAAATGTAAGCGGCATCGAAGCAGCCACGCCGCGCAAGCGCTTTAAACCGCAACATGTACTGCCGAAACCAACGCAGGAGCCGCCCCTGTTGATCGGCGTCGAACCCGATTTCCTGGAGATCAACAATCTGCGAATGGTGGAAGGCCGGTTCTTTAATGCGGACGATAACGCGCGCTCAGCCGCTGTTTGCGTGCTGGGCGAATCGGCGAAAGTGAACCTGCTCGGCTACGATCCGGCCGAAGGCAAATACGTGAAGATCAACGATACGTGGCTGCAGGTGATCGGCGTTCTGGCGCAGCAAGCCACGGCGGATTCCGACGTGGAAGGCCTGGAGGTTACCGACCGCAACAACCTGGTGGTGGCGCCCCTCAACACCGTGATGCGGCGATTTGAGGACAACAACAGCTATCTCCGCGATGAAATCGACGGCATCTATATTAAGGTGTCGCCCAACACCAATTCCATCGAAACCGCGAGTGTGGTGAATGCCTTGCTTTCGACCAGTCACAAGGATGCGGGCGATTTCAATGTGGTGGTTCCGGCCGGTTTGCTCGAACAGAAGCGGCGCACGCAGTTTACCTTCAAAGTCGTCATGATTTGCATCGCCGGCATATCGTTGCTGGTGGGTGGAATCGGGATCATGAACATCATGCTCGCAACTGTTTTGGAGCGCACCCGGGAGATCGGGATCCGCCGCGCTATCGGAGCCCGCCAGGCGGACATCATCCGGCAATTTCTGACCGAGGCGATTTTGATCTCCATCGTTGGGGGCCTGATTGGGATCGCATTTGGTTTCACTCTTTCACGCGTGATTGCCGCCGCCGCTGGCTGGTCTACTGTTGTGACCGCGACCTCGATTGCAGTGGCGTTCGGCGTGTCCGTCGGGATTGGTCTGGTGTTTGGAATTTATCCGGCTGTCCAGGCCGCTAAACTGGACCCGATCGAAGCAATCCGATACGAATGACAATCACAAGAATACTCTGTGGGACATGTTTTAGCTTGTCCGTTATGGCACTCGCGCTCTCGGCGCAGACCGAGCCATTCTTTCCCAAACCAGCTTATTTCCGCAAGCACTTCGGCAACACGCCCACTCATATCGACCTGCAGCCGCCGGCGAGGTTGGCCGACTACGTGGTAGGCGACAAGCTCGAGTTGTCATTGAAAAGCTACCTCGACTTAGTGATGGCCAACAATGCGGATATTAGCATCAGTAAGCTGACCGTCGAGTTCAGCCGGGATGCCATCACGCGCGCCTTCTCGATCTTCGATCCGCTGGGCGTGGCTAGATTCAGTACGGCACGGACCAAGAATCCTTCCACCAGTCTGCTCACCGGGGCGACGACGCTCAATCAGCTTCAGCAGCCGTTGCAGATTCAATACACGCAGATGCTGCAGACCGGCACTCAATACAACATCAATTTCTCCGGTATCAAGACCTCGAACAACAGCGCATTCTCGACGTATAATCCGCAGTTAAGCTCCAGCCTCAACTTCAACATGGCACAGCCGCTCCTGCGTGGACGGGGCATGTACATGACGCGGCTCCCGATCTCGATTGCGAAAAGCCGCTTGCGCGCGGCGGATTACACGTTCCAGGATCAACTATTCGGTTTGATCGCGACCGCGGAGAATGCCTATTGGGACGTGATCTCCGCGCGTGAAACTCTGCGCGTTCAGGAAGAATCGCTCAAGCTGGCGGATGCCGCTCTGAAGCGCGCCCAGAAAGAGCTGGAACTCGGCGCCACGTCGCCGCTCGAAATCTATCAACCCGAAGCCAACTACGCGAACGCGCAATTAGGAGTGGTGCAGGCACGCTACCGGCTGGCCCAAACGGAAGACGCTCTGCGCCGCCAGATGGGAGCCGATCTCGACCCCAAGTATCAGAACCTTCCCATTGTATTGACCGAGGCAGTGGATCAACCGGCCGGGGACCTGCTGAGAGTAGATCGGGAGGTTGCAGTGATGGATGCTTTGCGGCGGCGTCCGGACTTGAAGAGTATTGCCCAGAATCTGGACGTGGATGACCTCAGTATCAAACTCGCCAATGACAACCTCCGGCCTAACCTCTCACTGACGGCGCAATACGGCTCGTCCGGTCTGGGCGGAATCTTTTATCCGCGCACCAACATCGCCGATCCGACGCTCTCCGTAGTACCCATCGTCGGGGGCCTGGGCGATGCACTGGGAGGCGTGTTCGGATTCAATTACCCCGTGTATGGGTTCGGTCTGAGTTTGCAGTTTCCGATTCGCGACCGCAGGGCCGCCGCCGATCTGACCGATGCGGTTGTACAGAAGCGTCTGGATTCGCTGAGACGTCGCAGCACGGAAGAAAGCATCCGCCTGCAGGTGCTGAACGCGCTAAACCAGCTTGAGAACAGTCAGGAAAGTATCAAGCTCGCCAAAGTAGCGCGCGACCTCGCGCAGAAACGCGTCGAAGCCGACCAAAAACGATATGAGCTGGGGACTACGACCCTGTTCTTTGTGCTTGCTGCGCAGAACGACTTAACGCTCGCGGAATCCAACCTGGTAAATCAGACCATCAATTTCCGCCGGAATCAGATTAATATTCTGCTGCGCACCGGACGTCTGCTCGAAGAACGCGGGATTGTGATTCAGTAGCGCTTGTCAGGTTGACCCATTGGGAAAGATCCGCGTTCTCTCCGACACGGTCGCCAATAAGATTGCAGCCGGAGAGGTGGTCGAGCGCCCCGCGTCCGTGGTCAAGGAACTGCTTGAGAATTCACTCGACTCGGGAGCTACGCAGGTTCGCATTGAAATCGATAGTGGCGGGCGCAGGCTGATTCGCATAGCCGACGATGGCTCCGGAATGATGCGGGACGACGCTCTGCTGGCTTTCGAGCGGCATGCGACCAGCAAGTTGAGCGATGTAAAGGATCTGCTTTCCATCGCGACGCTGGGATTCCGCGGAGAGGCTCTGCCTTCTATTGCTTCGGTCTCCCGTTTATCTTTAGAGACCCGCGCCGCCGGTGAAGCCATTGGTACATTGGTCGAATTCGCCGGGGGCAAGCTGTTGAAGTGCGAAGAGTACGCCGCGCCCGCTGGGACCGTGATCACCGTCCGCGACCTGTTTTTTAATGTGCCCGCACGAAAGAAGTTTCTGCGTTCGGATCAGACTGAACTGGCGCACATCGCTTCGCTGGTGACGCACTATAGCCTGGCCCATCCGCGAAAATCGTTTCAACTGCGAAACGGCCCGGTGAGTCTGCTGGATGTGACGCCGGTGGAATCGCTTCGCGAGCGTGTGTACCAGGTGTTTGGAAGCCGCATTCTGGACGATCTAATCGACCTGGGAACAGTGCTGAAGGACTTCCAAGTTCCGGCCGCGGAAGAGGCTGATTGGACCAATCTGGCGCGGACGTACGCACTGCGCGGATTTGTATCGCAGCCGCAGGTGCAGAAGCTCAACCGCAATTCCATCTTCCTGTTCGTGAACGGGCGGCTGATTCGCGACCGTCTGCTGATGCACGCGCTCTCCTCCGCGTATCACAACCTGATGCCCTCGGCCTGCTATCCCTTTGCGCTGCTGTTCCTGGATTGCGATTGCGAGGAGGTCGATGTCAACGTTCACCCATCTAAGACGGAGGTCCGCTTTCGACACGGGTCTTTCGTACATGACTTCATCCGCGATTCTATCCGGCAGATACTGATTGCGAGCCGTCCGGTGTCCAGCATCCCTGTTCCCGCGCAGGCGCAAACCGGGGCGGCCCTTCCCTATTCCGATTTCACGGAGCGCATCGAGAATCAGCGATTCGAGTCTGTTCCAGAGGTGTTCGAGAGCGCCGCCCGACCCGAGGACCTTCCCGTATTCACCTTGAAGCCGGGCCAATCGCCTGAGCCGCGGTTTGATTTCAGTGAGGCTCCCCCGCCACGCGCGTCATCGGTGGTGCCCGATACTCACGGTCCCCTGCCTCCTGGAATCGACGCCGGCCCTGTGATGGGACAAGGGTTAGGCGTATTGTCGGACCTGCGGCCGCTCGGTCAAATCCACAACAGCTTCATCATCGCGGCCGGACGGGATGGCTTGTGGATCATCGATCAGCACGTGGCTCACGAGCGCATCCTGTTCGAACAGGTTCTTAGACAGCAGGCGGAAGGGGGCGTCGAGAGCCAGCAGTTATTGATGCCGCCGGTCCTGGAGCTAACAGCAGGTCAGCAGATTGAGTACGCGCGGCTGGCGGGAGAGCTAGCCCGGGCTGGCTTTGAGACTGAGCCGTTCGGGAACCGCACGATTGCTGTGAAGGCGGCACCGGCCGGTATCGGCCCGGCGGATATTGAGAGACTGCTGTTCGAAATCCTGGAGAGCGCCGAGCGCGAACACCACAAGGTGTCACTGGACGATCTGCGGCGGGGGATGGCGGCATCCATTGCGTGCCGCGCAGCCATCAAGATCAACATGCGTCTGGATCAGAGCAAGATGGAATGGCTGCTCCGGGAGTTGTCGGCGACCGACTGCCCCATGAGTTGCCCCCACGGCCGTCCCATCGCCCTGCGCTACTCCACTCACGATATCCTAAAGAGCTTCCATCGGATCTAATATATGCGTGTTGGTTCTAACAGTACAATTAGTATCGATCATGTAGATCAAGATGAAGATCAAGATGGAGATCAAGAGTGACATTTGAGCAAGGATTTGCCGAGGCTGAACAGGCCGCAAGCGCGGCCGGCAAAGGTGTTGGGGCACTCGCTGGGGCGGTGAAACAGCTAACGCGGGCGGCTTCGGAAGGCGACCTTTCCAAAATGCAAAAGGCCTCTGAGCGACTGGCAACGCTTCTTGAATCTTCGCGGCAGGATGTCCTTAACGCGAGATCGGCTTGGCCATTTAATCCCGATGAAGAAGAGAAATATCTTCGGGATTCCTATGCCGCGGAGGTCATCGCAGCGGCCAAAGCTGCCAGTCTTTCCATTCAACAACTAGACGAAGGACTGCTGGTGTTTCCTTCGGTTGTTCGGATATTTCCTTCAGAGCGTGCGGTCAAGATCAATCGAAAAAAAGTGCAAGCCGTTCGGCCATCCCACTTGGTGAAGACGCTCAGGACTATTCAATTGAGGAAGCCAAAGGCTACGGCGGAACATCTTCTGGAGGTGTTTCACCGCGCATACCGTCTCATCGTCGGGAAGGAATACGGTAAAACCGTGACGCTGGTTAGCATCTACGATGCGCTGACGCTGCTTCCCGGATCCACGGCAATCTACGATCAGACCGATTTTGTCCGCGATCTGTATCTTCTCGATCGGAGCGGCGTGACGCGGACCAAGTCCGGAGCTACCTATTCACTGCCCGCCAGCACCGGGACAAAAGGGGCCAGGCGTACCTACTCCTTTACGGCTCCGGATGGCGAGACCAAGAGCTATTACGGAATTCGATTCAGCGAGGTGCCGGCATGAGCGCTTCCATGCGACCCGCGGAGTGGCTCCGTTATGTCGGGAGCGAATACTTAACCACGTTCATACGAGACGGCGGCTCCGCGATAAAATTTGCGGTTCTAGCGGATAATGAGCTCCGGTCCGAACTCTTTGACGGGCTTGCGGGCATCGGTGTTCAGGCCGGTTATCTGATTACAAAGATCGACGCCGCGGAGACCAAGGTCCACATGATCGATGAGATATTTTTTCGGATTGCCGAACAAATTCCCTGGCACATTTTGAGCCGGAAGGTAATCGCCAAACTCGCTGCCGAGTCGGGTTATGCCTGGGCTAATAGTGAAATGACCGAGAGCGATAACGATCCGCTCTATCGCCAGCTTGCCGATGAGAACAAAGTCGATTCCCAACTGCTTCTACTGTATCTGAAGAAGGCAATCTCCGACAAGGTATTCAAGCAGCATGGTCTTTCCAGGGACTTTCGCGTCGCAATGACCCATCAATGTATTGCCGAGCTCTCAGGTGGGCAAGATGGCGCGACCACGATCGAGGTGCTGACCGAGTGGCTGACCGGGCGCAACAAGGCAGTGAGCGCAGTGAAGCCGTTTCAGATTTTTCGGAAGATCAATCGCGCCACCGCCCGATATCTCCTGGAGTCGCTGCTTCGTTGGATTAGATTCGCGGGATATCCGGGTATCGTGATTCTGCTGGACACTCAACGTGTCATGCTGGCGCGCAATCCGCGCGACTTTGCGTTGTTTTACAGCAAGGCTGCCGTGCTGGACTCCTATGAAGTTTTGCGCGAATTCATAGACTCAGCCGGCCAACTGAATGGATGCTTCATCGCGGTGGTGCCCGATATCGCCTTTCTCGAAGACCATAGCCGCGGCTTAAGCGCGTACGAAGCGTTGAAGTTCAGGGTATTCGATGAAGTTCGCGATAAGCATCTGCTGAACCCCATGGCATCGTTAGCCCGGATCTCTGCGGGTGTTTAAGGAAATGGCTGGTATGGACACAGATCCTCAATCAATCGAGTACCGGCGCGCTCTCGAAGCGCTGCGGAACGGGGTTCCGAATCGGCATGCGGTCAGCGTGCTGGGTTCCAACCAACCTAAGGTTGAGAGCGTTTTCCTGAAGAGACTGTCTTCCGCCAACGAAGGAAAACGGGTTCCGGGCCTTCTGATCTCTGGCGGATTCGGTAGCGGCAAGTCGCACTTGCTCGACTACTTTGAACACCTTGCGATTGGAAAAAACTTCGTATGCAGCCGGGTGGTTATCAGCAAGGAGACGCCGCTTTTCGACCCTGCCAAGATGTACTCCGCGGCGATTGACAGCGCTTTGGTTCCGGGCGTCAGTGGCGAGGCGATCCGCGAGATCGCCTTGCGGCTTCAACCCAACAGTCGAGCGTACGCCGAGTTCTTCGAGTGGGCGAACAGCCCGGCCAGCAGGCTCAGCGAATTGTTCAAGGCTACGATTCTGCTTCACGAGAGACTCAACAACGATCCGGAACTGGTGGACCAGATCGCAAACTTCTGGTCGGGCGAGCGAATCGCTGTTAGCCGGATCAGGCAAGGGTTGAAGCAAGTCAACTGTTCCGGTATGTATTCGCTCAAGCCGGTCAAGATCAAAGACCTGGCTCTCCAGCGTTTCATCTTTGCGTCTCGATTGATTCTTAGGGCCGGGTACAGCGGCTGGGTATTGCTAATCGATGAAGTCGAGCTGGTGGGCAGGTACAGCCTCTTGCAGCGTGGCAAATCGTACGCCGAGCTAGCTCGCTGGATGGGGCGAGTGGAGGGCGAGGTGTACCCCGGACTGATCGCGGTGGCTGCGATAACCGATGACTTCGGTCTCGCCGTGCTGCAAGAGAAGGGCGATAGGGACATCGTGGGGGCCAAGCTTTTGGCGAAGGACACTGACGAGTACCTCACCCTGGCAGGCCGGGCGGAGACAGGCATGCGCCTGATAGAACGCGAAGCGTTAGCTCTGGAACCACCGGACGAATCTACGCTGACGCATACTTACCAGCGGCTGAAGGAGATCCACTCCAAGGCATATAGTTGGGATCCACCGGAGATCCCACCCGCGGTGATTTCAATGACCCGGCGCATGCGCTCTTACGTGCGCCGGTGGGTAAACGAGTGGGATCTGAAAAGGCTGTATCCCGGGGCGGAACTCTCGACAGAGGAGGAACAAGAGATCGGGCCGGCCTATGAAGAGGACGACTCACTGGAGCAGCCTTCGGAACCTTAACAGGAGGAGTAGCGATTACCATACGGGAAAGTTCGGCTCTGTCGACGCCACGATATCTTGAAGAGCTTCCATCGGATCTAATATGCGTATATTCGTAATTGCTCTCACGCTGGCCCTGCTCTGCTCCGGGCAGCCGCCCGCTTACGATCTGGTGATATCAGGCGGTGTGGACGGTTCCGGCAACGCCTGGTTCTATGGCGACTTGGCCGTGCGGGGAGATCGCATTGCGCGGATCACTCCGCCCGGGATGCTGCGGGACGCTGCGGCGCGCGAGCGTGTCGATGCAGCCAACCTGGTGGTCGCCCCTGGATTCATCGATATTCAAGGAGCTTCGGGTGTCCCTCTGCTGTCAGGCGACAGCCGGGTGATCAGCCACGTTTCGCAGGGCATCACAACGGAGATCATGGGAGAGGGCTGGACTCCCGCGCCTTCTAATGACCGGACCAGGGCAGGTAGTGAAAGCCTCGGGCGCGCCGCTACGGATGCGACGTTCGACGAGGAAAACGGCTTCGACACATGGCTACGCGCGATGGAACAACGTGGGGCATCGCTGGACTTTGGCTCCTTTGTAGGAGCAGCGACGCTCCGGCACTACGTCATGGGAATGGAGCAAGGCGCCGCGCCAGCCCCCTGCTCGAAGCGACTGACGAGGCGTTGACCATCGGACGGGAGGGCGGAGTTCCAGTGGAGATTTATCATCTGAAAGCAGGCGGGCGCCGCAACTGGAGCAAGATGCCGGAGGCGATTGCGAAAATCGAAAACGCCCGCAAGGCCGGACAGGATGTGGGGGCCGATATGTACCCATACACGGCCGGCGGAACCGGGCTGACTGCCTGCTTCCCGCCCTGGACCGCCGCCGGAGGCAAGCTGTTTGAGAACCTTGCGGACCCGGCCATTCGCGCCAAAATCAAGGCTGAAATGGCCCAAGCGAATACTAGCTGGGAGAATATGGGGCAGTTGGCTGGCCCGACCAATGTGCTGATCGCGGCGTTGCATCAACCTGCTAATCAGCCGTTCAGCGGCAAGCGTCTTTCTGAAATTGCAGCGATGCAGAGCAAAGATTGGCGGGACGCGGCGATGGATCTGGTCCTCTCCGAGCACAACAGGATCGGAACGATTTACTTCATGATGAGCGACGACAATCTGGCGCTTCAACTGCGCCAGCCCTGGATCAAGATCGGGGCCGATAGCGTAGGGGTGAATCCAGAGAATGCACAGCAACTCACGCATCCGCGGTCTTACGGCACCTTCCCTCGGATTCTGGGCGAGTTTGTGCGCGAGAAGCGGGTGATTCCGCTCGAGGATGCGATCCGGAAAATGACCTCAGCCACCGCGCGCAGGCTGTCCCTAAACGACCGCGGATTGTTGCAGCCGGGCCTCTTCGCTGACATCGTGATTTTCGACCCCGCCACTATCGGGGACCGGGCGACTTATGAGAAGCCGCATCAGATCGCATCCGGCATCAAATACGTTGTGGTGAATGGGACGGTGGTCATGCGGGACGGACAGCATACCGGAGCAAAGCCAGGGCGGGCCGTGCGAGGACCCGGGTACGTGAGCGGTAGTCGCAATGATGATCTCATTTCACCAGCACGAGTGCACTGATCTATCCACTGCCTTGGAGCGCGAGTGGCTGGAGACCAATGGCATCGGCGGGTTCGCCAGCTCAACGATCACTGGCATCAACACCCGCCGGTATCACGGGCTACTCGTCGCGGCTACGCGGCCTCCGGTGGGGCGCATGGTGCTGCTGTCCAAGTTCGAAGAGACACTTTTCATCGGCGGCAAGCGCTACGACCTGTCCGCCAATCAATATCCCGGAGTGGTTCATCCGCAGGGCTATGTGCTAATGAAAGGGTTCCGGCTGGACCCGTTTCCGATTTGCACGTACCAAGTAAACGGGATCGGGATCGAGAAGCGCATCTTCATGGCGCAGGGCGAGAACACGCTGGTGGTGGAGTACCAGATAACAACGCGCCGTCCGAATCCAGTGCCGGATTGCCTTCTCGAACTACGGCCTTTGATCGCCTTCAGAGATTATCATTCACTGACTCGCGCCAATGGGGCGCTGGATGCTTCGGTTGCAATCGAGGCTGGTGTAGCGACGGTGCGTCCGTATGGCGATGTTGCTTTGTCAATTGCGCACAACGGATCGGAGGTCACGCCGACCGGCGAGTGGTATTACAATTTCCTCTATCAAGCTGAGCGGCAGCGCGGGCTGGATGATCGCGAAGATTTATTCAATCCATTTGTGCTCCACTTCGATCTGGGCCAGCGGTCAACGGCATCCGTGATCGCGAGTACGGCGAAGCACAGTATCGCGGACGTGGCGAAGCTTCGAAAATCAGCAATTGATCGAAGATCCGCGTGGCAGGCGACGCCCCTGGTCGCTGCGGCCGATCAGTTCATCGTGACTCGCGGTCAGCTTGAAACCGTGATCGCCGGCTATCACTGGTTCAGCGATTGGGGCCGCGATACAATGATCGCGCTTCCAGGACTTCTGCTGACCACGGGCCGCCACGAAACTGCGAAGGAGGTACTACTGGCCTTTTCGCAGTACCTGGATCAGGGCATGCTTCCGAATCGCTTCCCGGATGCTGGAGAAGCGCCCGAGTACAACACCGTCGATGCGACCTTGTGGTTCTTTGAGGCAATTCGGGCGCTGCTGGCATCCACCGGCGATTATGAGTTTGTAAGAACTCGTCTTTATCCGGCGCTGGTTAACATCATCGAGTGGCACCTGCGCGGGACACGCTATGGAATCCGCGCCGACTCCGATGGACTGCTGGCGTGCGGGGAGCCCGGCGTCCAACTCACCTGGATGGATGCCAAAATCGGCGACTGGGTAGTTACTCCCCGCACGGGCAAGCCAGTAGAGATCCAGGCGCTGTGGTACAACGCACTGCGAGTGATGGAACACCTGGCTGGCCGCCTCGGCGACGCGGCTAATTCCCGGAATTACTCCGAAATTGCCGGTCGGGCAAAAGCGAGCTTCGAAGGCAAGTTTTGGAATGCCGCCGAGAGTTGCCTGTACGACGTGGTGAATGGCGATGAAAGAGATGGAGCGATTCGTCCCAATCAGATCTTTGCGGTCAGCCTGGCGCATCCACTCTTATCAGGCACGAAGGCACGAAACGTGGTGGAAGTAGTGGAACGTGAGCTGTTCACTCCCTACGGCTTGCGCAGTCTCTCGCCGCGCGACTCGCGTTATGCGCCTCGCTACGAGGGGCAGCCCCGGCAGCGCGATGCTGTCTACCATCAAGGGACGGTCTGGGCCTGGCTGATGGGTCCTTTTCTGACGGCTTATATGAAAGTGAATGGCGACTCCGAAGCGGCACGCGAGAGCGCTTTCAATCGGCTCCGTGGGTTCGATCAGCATCTCCGCGAAGCGGGGCTGGGGCAGGTTTCGGAGATCTTCGACGGCGATCCCCCACATCGACCGCGCGGCTGCATCGCGCAAGCCTGGAGCGTGGCCGAACTTCTGCGAGTACGATCGGAGTTGGGTGGATCTGCAAGGCTTTCGCTCCTGAAGACATTCCAGTAACAGAGGCCATATGCGACCCTTCCTTCCTGTCTTGGCAATTTTCATGGCGTGTGCCACCGCCGCCGAGATTCCCGTCCGTGAAGTAATTCTTTATAAGAGCGGTGTCGGGTACTTCGAGCGCGCGGGCGCACTCCGGCCGGGCGAATCGGCGCGTCTGGACTTCAAGGCGACCGACATGAACGACGTGTTGAAGTCCCTCACAGTCGGCGAGAAAGGGGGCGGT
>JBBSHP010000056.1:0-11950 GCA_038232555.1 Bryobacterales bacterium | reverse complement strand
CTTGAATTCCTCGCAGTACGCCGCTTGGTCCAGAACCCTAAAGGCTCTATTCTCTGCTTTGTAGGGCCTCCCGGCGTAGGTAAAACTTCATTAGGGATGTCGATCGCCAAAGCGACCGGACGCAAGTTCGTCCGGCTGTCGTTGGGCGGCGTGCGCGATGAGGCCGAAGTGCGCGGTCATCGCCGTACCTACATCGGCGCGCTGCCTGGCCAGATCCTTCAGATGATGAAGAAGGCCGGCACCCGCAATCCCGTCTTCATGTTGGACGAGATGGACAAGATGTCGACCGACTTTCGCGGCGATCCCTCTTCGGCTTTGCTGGAAGTGCTGGATCCCGAGCAGAATTTCATGTTCATGGACCACTACCTGGACGTGGAATACGATCTGAGCCAAGTCTTCTTTATCGGGACGGCCAACGTACTCCACACCATTCCCGCGGCCTTACAGGATCGCATGGAAGTGATCCGTTTGTCAGGCTATACGGAGCTGGAGAAGCTGGAAATCGCGAAGCGTTTTCTGGTTCCCAAGCAGATGACGCAGACCGGTCTAAACGGCGCTAACGTCGAATTCGCGGATGCGGGATTGCAAGCTCTGATCCAGTACTATACCCGCGAAGCCGGGGTCCGCAATTTGGAGCGTGAAGTGGGCAACATCTGCCGCAAGATTGCGCGCACGGTAGTGGAATCCGACACGGGCAAGAAGGGCAAGACAGACCCGCCCAAGGTGACGGTTAAATCCGAGACGGTCACGCAGTACCTTGGGCCCCAAAAATTCCGGGATCTGCAGGCGGACAAGCAGAACGAGATCGGCGCGACGGTGGGGTTGGCGTGGACCGAGGTCGGCGGTTCCATCCTGACCACGGAAGCCACTGTGATGGAGGGCCGGGGCAAGCTCCAGACCACCGGCAAGTTGGGCGATGTCATGCAGGAGTCCGCTCATGCTGCCATGAGCTACGTCCGGTCCAGAGCCCAGTTGATTGGATTGCCGCGCGATTTCTACCGGAATCTGGACATCCACGTGCACGTCCCCGAAGGTGCTATTCCGAAAGATGGTCCCTCTGCGGGAATCACCATCGCAACCAGTATCTGCAGTGCTTTGACGGGAATACCGGTGAAATGTAATCTTGCCATGACCGGAGAAATCACGGTGCGAGGGCGAGTGCTACCGATCGGCGGGTTGAAAGAGAAGTTGCTGGCCGCTCATCGCCAGGGAATCTTCGAGATCATACTGCCCAAAGACAATGAGAAGGACTTTCCCGACATCCCGGAGATGGTCCGCAAAGAGATGAAACTGCATCTGGTGAGCACCATGGATGAAGTCTTGAAGTTGGCGCTGGAGCGGGAGATCATTGCGTTGCCGCTGGCCGCCACTACGCCGCCGGTGGAAATGGTGCGTCCTCCAGGCGACGAGCGGGTCTCTCACTAAAAGCGGTGTGCCGCGTGCCAAGCCAGAGGGCCGCGCACGCGAGCGAGAGAAGCAGATAGAATGGAAGCGGAATTCGTTCTGAGTGCGGCCGGGCCGGAGCAGTTCCCGGCAGAGGAACTCCCGGAGTTCGCTTTCCTTGGCCGCAGCAACGTGGGTAAGTCCAGTTTGCTGAATTGCCTGGTGGGCAAGCAAGGGTTGGCGTTTACCAGCGCCCGCCCAGGCTGCACGCAATTGGTGAACTTTTACCGGGTAGACGGCAAGTTTCAATTTGTCGATTTGCCCGGGTACGGATACGCCCGGGTACCGCGGGAAATTACGGCGAAGTGGAAAGAACTGATTGAACAGTACCTGCTCAATCGCAAGGCCTTGCAGATGTGTTTCCTGATCCTGGATTCACGGCGGGGCTGGATGGACAAGGATCTGGAACTCAAGGAATGGTTGGAGTTCCACAACATGCGATACGTCGTGATCGCAACGAAGACGGATAAGTTAAAAACTCAGAAAGATCAACATCGCGGTTTCGCCGCTCTGCGGGGCCAGTCCTCCGAAGAGTTGCTACCGTTCTCGGCGATTCAGTGCCGGGGAGCGAGGGAAATTTGGCAAGCAATATCGAAAACCCAGACCAGGCAGTAGAAGAGTCCACCACCTCGGTGGAAGAGCAATCGGGCGCCGGCATGCCCGAAGCGGGTGCACCGCCAGCCGACTCCAAGGCCGCTACGGATGCGAAGACTCCGGAAGCCAAGCCGGCCGAGCCAGCGGGTCCGCCCCAGCTCGGCCCGGGGGGCAGGAAGCGGGTCGGTCACGGCAGCCAGGCTGCGCAAGCCGGGCAGAAAAATGGCGGAGCGACACTCGACCTGGTCGAGCTCAAGGACATGAGCATCCAGAAGCTCAACCAGATCACCAAAGACCTTGGAGTGATGGGAACAGCCGGTCTGCGCAAGCAGGAACTGATCTTTAAGATCCTGCAGACCCAGGCCGAGAAGAGCGGGCTGATCTTTTCCGAAGGCGTATTGGAGTGTCTGCCCGACGGCTTCGGCTTTCTACGCGCGCCCGAGTACAATTACCTGCCCGGCCCGGACGATGTTTACGTCTCTCCTTCGCAGATCCGGCGCTTCGATCTGCGCACGGGCGACACCATCTCCGGCCAGATCCGTCCGCCCAAAGAAGGCGAGCGCTACTTCGCGCTCATCAAAGTAGACGCGATCAATTTCGAGCCACCGGAGGAAGCGCGCAACAAAATCTTCTTCGACAATCTGACGCCGCTGTACCCCAATGAGCGCCTCCGTCTGGAGACCGCTAAGGACAACTACTCCGGCCGCGTGATGGACATGCTCACGCCCATTGGTAAGGGCCAGCGTGGTCTGATCGTAGCTCCCCCCCGAACCGGTAAAACGATGCTGCTGCAAAGTATCGCGAACTCGGTAACCACCAATCATCCCGAAGTGGCACTGATCGTACTACTGATCGATGAAAGGCCGGAAGAAGTCACCGATATGCAGCGCTCGGTCCGCGGTGAAGTGATCAGCTCAACCTTCGACGAGCCGGCCTCCCGGCATGTCCAGGTGGCCGAGATGGTGATTGAAAAGGCGAAGCGTCTGGTCGAGCACAAGCGCGACGTGGTGATCCTGTTGGATTCGATCACTCGCCTGGCCAGAGCCTATAACACGGTGGTTCCGCCTTCGGGCAAAGTGCTCTCGGGCGGCGTCGATTCCAACGCCCTGCAGCGCCCCAAGCGCTTCTTCGGAGCGGCACGCAATATCGAAGAGGGCGGTTCGTTGACCATTGTTGCTACGGCCCTGATCGATACGGGTAGCCGCATGGACGACGTTATCTTCGAAGAGTTCAAAGGCACCGGCAACATGGAAATCCACCTGGACCGGAAGTTGGTGGACAAGCGCGTCTTCCCGGCCATCGACATCAACAAGAGCGGCACCCGTAAAGACGAACTGCTGCTGCCCAAGGAAGAGCTCAACCGGGTCTGGGTACTTCGAAAAGTGCTGAGCCCGCTCTCGCCGGTGGAGTCGATCGAACTGCTGCTCGACAAACTAAACAAGACCCGCAGCAACGCCGAGTTCCTTAACTCGATGAGCGGCTGATAGGCCGGGAAATGTCTACGCTCACTCGCCATTCTTATGAGGAAGACTTCTCCGCCTGG
Organism: Bryobacterales bacterium; assembly: GCA_038232555.1. GTDB lineage: Bacteria > Acidobacteriota > Terriglobia > Bryobacterales > Bryobacteraceae > JBBSHP01. Next base: position 8,370 of record JBBSHP010000056.1, on the reverse strand, counting down.
GCGGAGGAAACAGCCGACTCGATCGAGCAAGGCCAGTTTGCCGATTTGAACTTGACCGTGCTGGCGGACGAGGTCCGTGACTTGGCCAGATCGGAATACCGCGAGTTACAGAGCCAGATTAGAAGACTACTGGGGCATCTGCTGAAATGGGCCTACCAACCAGGCAAAAGATCCTCATCGTGGCAGATCTCCATTTTGGCCTCCCGCGAAAAAATCGATGAGGCGCTCGAACGCAGTCCAAGCCTGAAATCCAAGACCACGCCGCAAACTATGGAACGGATGTGGCAGAGCGCCCGCAAGCGGGCTTTATTGGAAACTAGATTGCCGCCTCACGTTTTACCCTCTAGCTGCCCCTGGGACCTGCACACTCAGATCCTGAGCACCGACTGGCTGCCGTAGGCTGCGAACACCGCTAAGAAGCCTTAGCTTCCGCGTTGGCCAGGTACTCCTCGTACGGACCTTTGAAGTCCTCGACGTGCCCCGCCTGCACGTGCCAAATACGAGTGGCCACTTCTTCGATGATGTCCTGATCGTGGGTCACCAGCAGCACGGTCCCGTCGTACTTCTGAAGCGCGATATTCAGTGCGTTGATGGACTCCAGATCCAGGTGATTGGTCGGCTCGTCCAGGATCAGAAAATTCGGTTTCTGCAACATCAAGCGGCAAAAGATCAGCCGGGCCGATTCGCCCCCCGACAGGGCCTGGGTGGGCTTGAGTGCATCTTCGCCGCTGAACAACATCTGGCCCAGCAGTCCTCGCAACTCTTCCTGGGAAGCCTGCAAATCGAATTGGTGCAGCCACTCGATAGCAGTGGTGCCCTTGGTAATCGAGTCGGTGTGATCCTGCGCGAAATAGCCGACCGCTACCTCGTGTCCCCACTCCACTGTTCCTGCGTCGATGTCGAAGGTCCGCTCTTCATCGGCGACATAGCCGGTGGCCGTGCGAACCAGAGCTTTCAAGAGGGTGGTCTTGCCCGCTCCATTGCGACCCATGATCGCGATCTTCTCGCCGCGTGAAACGCTCGCAGTGAAGTTCTGGACGACCTTCAGATCGCCGTAGGATTTCGAGAGCCCTTTCACTTCGAGCGGATGCCGGCCCGAAGGACGTTTGCTGTCGAAGCGGATGTAAGGCCGCAGGATGTTGGACCGGGCCAGTTCGGAGGTCTGCAGCCGCTCCACCTCTTTCTTACGCGAGGTCACCTGCGAAGAACGCGTACCCGCTGAGAACCGCGCGATGAATTCGTTCAACTGGGCAATCTTCTTCTCCCGTTGGGCATTCTCCGATTCAATCCGCGAGCGGATTTGCGTCTTTGCCATCACCATGTCGTCGTACCCGCCCGTGTACATGATCACGGTCTGGTAATCGATGTCCGCAGTGTGAGTGCAAACGTTGTTTAGGAAGTGGCGATCATGCGAGATGACAATCAGGACGCCTTCATAGTGACGCAGATAATCCTGGAGCCAGTGCACCGAATCCAAATCCAAGTGGTTGGTAGGCTCATCCAGAAGCAGCGCAGGCGGGCCTCCGAATAGGGCTTGCGCCAGCAGCACGCGCACCTTCTGACCACCCTGCAACTCGCCCATCTTGCGCTCATGCAGCTTATCTTCTACACCGATGCCTTGCAGCAGCACAGCCGCATCGGACTCGGCCTCGTAACCGCCCTCCTCGCCCACTATTCCTTCCAACTCGCCCAGCCGCATGCCATCGGCATCGGTCAACTGGTCGTGTGGCTTATCGTAGAGGACATCCCGCTCCTGGAGGGCCTTCCACAGTGGCGCGTTGCCCATGATCACGGTGTCGATCACGCGAAAGTCGTCGAACGCGAACTGGTCCTGACGAAGTACGCCGAGTTTCTTGGGTTTGGTGACTGATCCTTTGGAAGGCTCAATTTCACCAGTCAGGATCTTCATCAGCGTGGATTTGCCGGCTCCATTCGGGCCGGAGATCGAGTAGCGGCGTCCCGCTAGGAACGTGCAACTGACGTCCTCAAACAGCATTCGGGCGCCGAAGCGCATGGTTAGGGAGTTAACTGAAAGCAAGGGGTGGTTTTATTTTACCGCGAAATCTGAACACTTGGCTGCCTTTTCCGGTCTTAGCTGGTGAACTGCCGCTTACGGACGATGGATATCCCACAACAGATCGCCTACTCAAGTCTGGCCGACAAGGAAGAAACTACGGCCTGCGACGATGTCTTCGCTGCATTGGTCCAGCGCCAATCCCGTTTCGTATTCCGGGTCGCCTACTCCGGCCTTCGCAATGCGCATGACTCTGAAGACATCGTCCAGGAAACGTTTCTCAAGATCTATCGGGCGCGCCGGTGGGACCGCATGCAAAACGAGAAGGCGTTCCTGGCTCGCACTGCCTGGCGCTTAGCGGTGGATCGCGTCCGGCGCCAGCAAGGCTCTCCGGTTGCCGATGGACCTTCGACCGGGCAGAATCCGGAGCAGGCCGTCATCTCCGCCCAGTGGGACGCGTCCGTTCACCGCCTGATCGACGCTCTGCCGGAGGAGCTGCGGCTGCCGCTGGCGCTCTCGTCATTGGACGAGCTGAACTCACGCCAGATTGCGGAAGTGATGGGAATCCCGGAGGGTACCGTGCGCACCCGGCTGATGCGCGCCCGGCAGATGTTGAAACAGAAACTCGCCGCTTTTATGGAGGTCCACAATGAAAAAGGCTGACCCCGCTCAACTCGATTCGATCATCGACGGCGCGCTGTCACGCTACGGGAGCACGCAACCTCTGGATGGCATCGCTCAGCGGGTACTGAACCGCATCGCAGCCGCAGACCCGGGCCATCGAACGTCCAAGATTCTGGCGTGGGCATTGTGCTGCCCTGTCTTGATAGCACTGGTGCCCATGGCCATTTCCGTGTGGACGCCGGCGGTGATGAAGCCCGCTCATATCGATTTCGCCTCGGTGCCGCATATAGCGCCACCTGCAAATGCTTTTGTCAGAGTACGGCAACCCGTGCGACAGTCCCGGCTTCGAATCGCGTTGCGATCACCCTCCCTTAGCAGTGAGGAACGTGGGTTGCTGGCGTTAGTCCAGAGCCATCCCGCGGAGGCTCAGGAATTCCTGGCCGACATGCGAAGGCGGAACTCGGAGCCGGTTGAGATTCGCGAAATCCAAATAGCGCCGTTGCAAATACCGGAACTTCAATAATAGGAGATAAAATGTCAGACTTACGAAACTGGTGTATCCGTCTTATTGCCTTCGTGCTCCTGGCGGCGACGTGTGTCGCCCAGAACCCCGAAGGGTTGAAGTTCTACAAACTCGAATTCACGGTCAAAGAAATGGAGGCCACACGCGCACTCAGTTCCAGAACGTACTACATGGTTGCCTCAACAGAGCCTAATAGTCCACCGAGCTTGATTCGAGCCGGGAGTAAGGTGCCAGTATCGACATCGTCAGGAGGCTTTCAGTTTCTCGATGTGGGTGTGAATATTGACTGCCGTTCCGTCAAGGAACTCCAAAATGAGCTGTCGCTGAACGTTACCGCTGACGTCAGTTCTACACCACCAGAACCCCCCACGCCAGCGCATCCGATCGTTCGGCAGAATAAGTGGAGTTCTACAGTTGTGGTGCCGGTTAAGAAGCCTACCCTGATCTTCTCGTCCGACGATGTGACGACCAAACGGCAAATCCAACTGGAGCTTACCGCCACGCCGATTAAGTGACCGACTTGCGGTAAACTCGGCCCATGCACGAAGTCAGGAACAAGGTTGCCGTCGTCACCGGTGCGGCCAGCGGAATCGGTCGCGCCATGGCGGAGTGCTTCGCCGCTCAAGGCATGCGAGTGGTCTTGGCGGACATCGAAGAGGGGCCGCTGTCTAAAGTCTCCCAAGCGGTACAAAAATCTGGCGCGACCGTTCTCTCGTACCGACTGGACGTCGCCAACGCTGGCGGACGAGGTCTACGGCAAGTTCGGAGCGGTTCACGTCCTGTGCAACAACGCAGGCGTAGCTGGCGAGGGCATTCCGGTGTGGCTGCAACTTTGGACGCTGGGTGCTTAAGGTAAACCTCTTCGGAGTTATACAGGGCATTCATAGCTTCGTCCCTCGTATGCTGGCTTCCTGCGAGGAGCGCCACATCGTAAACACAGCTTCGGTCGCGGGGCACCTGGCTTGGGCCCATGCTATCGCCGTATTATGTTTCCAAGTTCGGCACCGTGGCTGTTTCGGAGTCGTTGTACTTTGAACTGCAACAGACCAAGGCCAACATCGGTGTCAGCGTCCTGTGTCCCGGATTTGTGAAGACGAAAATCATCGAAAGCCAGCGCAACCGGCCCGCCGCAGGTGATTTCCGTGCGCCGGTGTCGGCCGATTTCGCAGCGGGAACCCGCGCGATGATGGAGCAGGGTATCGCGCCCGAGATCGTTGCCGAACAAGTCCTGGACGCGATCCGGTCAAATCGGTTCTGGATCATGACCCATCCCGAATACGACGATTCCATTCGCAAAAGGGCCGACGCGATTTTGGAGCGCCGCCATCCCGCGTTAAGCGAAGTAACCGCGCGGCAAGCTACATCCTCCGAGTAGGGATCCTGTCCGACCGGCGATGTCGTGCTATGGTTTGAGCGATGAACGATGAAGCAGTGGTTGCCCAGGTACTCGCTGATTACTACCGCGCCTTCAGTACTCTGAGTCTTGATGCGGTGGTGCCCTACTTCCATGAGCCGGCGCTCATGCTTGGACCGCCTGGAGTTTTCGCAGTACCCACATCGGCGGCGCTGATTGCGATCGTCGGGCCTGCGATGGAGGACCTGCGGGCCAGAGGTTATGGCCGGAGTGAGTTCGAGCCGAAACGGATCAAACAACTGAGTGCCGCCACGGCATCCGCTAGTGGTGTGGCGGTACGGTACAAGACTGACGGACAGGTACTCGAGCGGGTCGGCATTACCTATTTGCTTCAGAAGACCGAGAGCCATTGGAAGATTGCGGTAATGGTGGTCCATGACATCGGCTAGGCGCTTAGAAGTTGAACTGGTGGATGTTGCTTTTGTTGAATATGAATGGAGCGCCTAGCATGACCTCGCTGCCCCGGACCTCAATATGCCCCAGCCGGCCGGCTGTCAGTGCAGTGTCGCCCACCTTCAGTTTGCCGGTTGCGAGCGCCTCGGCGACATACACCGTCAGGAACCCCAGATCGCGCGTGTTCCAGAGGACGATGGAATCGACGACGCCCGCGTCCACATAAGATTTGCACATATTCGGCAGTGAAAGCCCGGTGACTTTCACATCGTTGCGTCCGGACTGCTTTACGGCTTCAGCAGCGCCGGGGACCGCGGGGGTTGCGATTGCCATGACCACCTTTGCGTTGGGATAGACCTTGAGCACCGTTTGGGTTTCCGCGAACGCGCGATCCCGGTCGCCTTCGCTGGGGCGGATCGCGTCTAATTTGATGTCCTTGTACCTGGCGGCGAGCCGCTCCTTGATGTACTTGATCCACTCGTTCTGATTGGAGGCGCTCAGGGAAGCTGTCACGATGACGAACTCACCCCGGCCGCCCAGGATCTGAGCCGCCCGGTCCATCAACGCATATCCGATCCCTTGCGGAGTGGCCTGATTGATGAAGAAGTCCCGGGCATCCGGTTCCGTATCCGCATCCCAGGTGACCACGTGAATGCCTTTCGAACGGGCTTTGCGGAGAACGGTCGAAATGGCTTCCCGATTCTCGACGCTGACCGCGATAGAATCCACTCCGCGTGTGATCCAGCCCTCGACCACTTCGTTTTGCTTGGCTGGATCAAGATCCGTCGGACCATCCCAGAGGAACTCGACGCCCAGCTCACGCGCGGCTTCTTCGGCTCCGACCCGGCAACTCGCGAAATAGGGATCGCCTTTGGCTTTGGGCATCATGGCGATGACGGGTTTATGGGTGGCTACAGATCCTATGACTGGTGTTGAGGGCCGCTCCCGAACGGCCCTGACCACGGCCCAGTTGCTGGCTGCGATGATCCCTGCTGCCAGGAGTATGACGATGCTGAGTACGGCAACCTGTGAATTCTTCATTTCGAAATCCTGCTGGATGGGTGCTTTGGGTTTTGCCCGGAAATGATCGATGCTGATTGTAGCAAGCAACAGGACGCCGGTGAGAATACCCGTAAGCTCGGCGGGGAAGTCCGACAGCCGCAGTCCATTCTGCAGCACCACCAGGACGAACAGCCCGAGGACGGTTCCAAGCACGGTTCCGCGTCCACCGAAGATGGAAGTTCCGCCGAGGACAACGGCGGTGATCGCCATGAGCTCGTAGCCAGTGCCGGCGTCTGCCTTGGCCTGACCGGTGTGGGCGACGTACAGAATGGCGGCGGCGCTGGATACCAAACCAGCGAGGACGTAGACGAGGCGAAGCCGGCGTGCAACGGGGACTCCAGCGTAGCGCGTGGCTTCGAACGAATAGCCCAGGGTGAAGAATGTACGTCCGATCACGGTGCGATGAACCAGCGTCCAATAGCCCAGGATCGCCGCAATCAGTACGAACGACTGTGGCGGGATGCTGTGCCACAGATAGCCTTGCCCCAGGAACAGAAACCCGGGTGAGAAGTTGCTGTAACTCGCGACTCCTCCGGTCAGGCCTTGCGCGAGTCCGCGAAACAGAGAGTAGGTACCGAGGGTCACGATCAGCGGCGGAATACGCAGAACCGTGATGGGCAGTGCATTGAGCGCGCCCCCTGCGACTCCGATCAGGAGCGTGAGCAGTGCCGCCATAAGCGCGGGAACGTGGTGTTCGTGCGTGAGCACACCGAACACGACAGCGGCCAGGCCCATCATGGACCCGACCGATAGATCAATGCCGCCCGTGATGATTACCGGAGTGAGAGCCAGCGCGAGCAACCCAAGCTCTACGCTGAGCCTGACGATCTCGAAGAAGTTCGCCGTAGTCAGAAAGTTGGTTCCCGTGCAGGCGAACAACAGCACTTCCAGGCCGAGCGCTCCGGCCAATACGCGCCGATCAGACGCCAACCGTTTTTGCTCCGTGGAATTCTTGAGCTACGGCGGCGTCCATCCCCACAGCCGCCAGGATGATGGTCCCTTGCATGGCCAGTTCCCAGAATGCGTTTACGCCCAGGAAGGTTAAAGCGGGCCCGATCGCACCCAGGATCGCCACTCCCAGCAGGGTTCCGAGGAGCGATCCACGCCCGCCCTGGATGGAGGTCCCGCCAACGACGACGGCGGCGATGGCCTTCAGCTCAAGACCGATCCCGGCATTGCTCTGGACATCGCTGAAGCGAATGGCATCCAGCAATGCGGCGAGTCCGCTGAGTGCGCCCATGCAGACGAAAACGGCAAAGACCACGGCGCGCGGATTGATCCCGGCGAGCCTGGCGGCCTCCGCATCGGAGCCGGTGGCATACACCACGCGGCCTGCCCCCAGGTTGCGCAGCGCCCACGCAAACCCGGTGAAAACCACGGCGGCAATCCCGAGGATGATGCACTGCCCGTTTTGCTGGCCGAAACCGAACCACTGAAAACTGGATGGGAGGTTCTGAAGCCAGGCTCCGCCGGTGGTCCAACGAATGGCGTCTCGAAGGACGGCCATGGACGCCAAGGTAACCACAATAGAAGGCAGCTTAAGAGTCCCGACCAGGGCAGCATTCACCGAGCCCAGCGCCGCTCCGGCGAACAGGGTCGCGAGGGTTACCAGAGGCATGGGTAGGCCGGCTTTGGCGAGTGCTCCCGCCAGTACGGCGCAAACCGCAAACTGCGCACCCACGGAAACGTCGATCTGCCCGAGCAGGATCACCAGCGTCATGCCGACGGAAAGCACCAGGACGGGTACGTTGGCTAGCAACATGTCGCGGAGATTGGCGAGGGCGAAAAACGCCGGACGCAAGAGTGCCAGACCCAGCAGCATTACCGCGAACGCGGCAGCAATCGACAGTTCCCTCTTCATGCGGCGCTCCCGAGAGCCAATTGAAGTATGCGCTCCTGCGTAGCGTCCTCGCGATCGAGAAGGGCTGTGATCCGGCCGCCGTGCATGACTGCGATGCGATCGCTCATGCCCAGGATCTCGGGAAGCTCTGAGGAAATCATCAGGATTGCCAGGCCGCTCCCGGTCAGCTCGGCCATGATGCGGTGGATCTCAGATTTGGACCCGACGTCCACGCCCTGGGTCGGCTCGTCCAGGATCAAGACGGCCGGTTGGGTAGCCAGCCATCTTCCGAGCAGCACTTTCTGCTGGTTTCCGCCCGAGAGCGTATCGACGCACACGGAAACCGACGGAGCTTTAATGGCCAGGCGTTCGCGGTACTCCGAGGCGATGGCATGTTCCCGGGCGAAGTCAAGAAACCCGCGGCGCGCGATCGATTTCAGCGCGGCAAGGGTGGTGTTCGCGGCGATGGACATTTCCATCACCAGACCATGGCGGCGGCG
>JBBSHP010000055.1:0-11966 GCA_038232555.1 Bryobacterales bacterium | reverse complement strand
CTGTCGTTGACGGGAACGATCAGGCCGCTACTAAAGTTGCGACGGGCTTCGTCCGAGCGTTCTTCACAACCTTGCGCGGCTTTCTACCCGTTTAACGGAAATTTGCAATCTGAAGGAGAAATGGCTTTATCCTCCTCGCCATTAGCAACGGTAATGGGACCGAAGAGCCCTGATACGAACGCGATCTACCAACGATCTCGTCTCGCCAACCATCTGCCGCTGCAAGTGGATCAGACGCTCTGCACGACTTGCCGATCGAGATTCGCACTTTTCTTCTTGTGATATTGCCCCACGGCGAGATGACGTTGCGCAACACCGAGAAGCTCAGGCGATACGTTCGCTCGCGCCACGGATAGAATTTCCCGCCTACAGATACGTGTCGCGTTTGCTCCCTCGGGGTATGTTTCCCCAGATCCTCGGAAAGCGACGAAACTGGTGATAATGGAATTAGGTCTAATTTCGGTGTATAGGCGAAAGCTATCCGTACTGATGCCTCTGTTCAATGTAGTCTGTATTTTCGGCAAATCACTGCAACGTCCATGAAGGCACTTGCCATCCGTGGACAAACGAGCGAGTAGCGCAACATCAAACACCCGCCGAGAAGCAAAGGGCATAAAAACACTCTTCGGATTTTTGACGTAGGAGGTGGTGGCGGATCACCTTGCGTCCACTTCTCGGCCCATTAGCCTCACTCTGAGAAGCACCTGAAAAGGACTATTTCGAACCGGCTGTCTGCGCTGGCGCCTGACACTCGTGCTCAACATACCATTTGTACGTCGAAACGATACCGTCTTCCAATCCCATTCGGGCGCGCCAGCCGAGCGCATTCAAACGCGATACATCCAGAAGCTTGCGGGGGGTGCCTTCCGGCTTGGAATCGTCGAACACCAAGCGTCCCGTCCAACCCGTTACCCGCTGAATCATGCCGGCCAGTTCCCGGATCGAAACCTCTTGCCCGGTGCCTACATTGATGATCTCCGGATCGTCATACGACTCCATCAGGAACACAGCCGCATCCGCCAGATCGTCCACGTACAAAATTCCTTTTTGGGGGCTCCGGAACCCCACACGACCAGCTCGGGCGACCGTTGCAGGCGTGCCTCATGGGCTTTGCGGAGCAGGGCCGGGAGCACATGTGAAGATGCCAAATCGAAGTTGTCATCGGGGCCATAAAGGTTGGTAGGCATCAGGCTGATCGCGCTAAATCCATACTGCTTCCGGTAGGCCTGCACCATCTTCAGACCTGCAATCTTCGCGACCGCATACCACTCGTTAGTCGGCTCAAGGGGCCCCGTTAGCAGATACTCTTCTTTCATCGGCTGCGGCGCCAATTTGGGGTCGATGCAAGAGGAGCCAAGGAATTGTAGCTTCTGAGCACCGTGCCGGTAAGCTCCGTCGATGACGTTATTCTGGACGGTCAAGTTGTTTCGGAGAAAATCGGCCGGGTAGGAGCTGTTCGCGAGAATCCCGCCCACCATGGCTGCGGCGAGAAACACGTACTCGGGCCTTTCCCGATCGAAAAACGCATCGACGGCAGTCTGATTACGAAGATCTAGTTGTAGGCGAGTCTGCAAGATCAGGTTGTGGTAGCCACCGCGCTCCAGGCGCCGTCGAATGGCCGAGCCGACCAGCCCTCGGTGGCCAGCCACGAAAATACGGCTATGTTTCTCCATGGCCAGGTGCGCCCTATCGGTGGGCTAGACCGCGCACGATCACACGATGCCCGGCATTCGTGAGTGTCTGCTCCTGCTTGGCTAGGTCAAGATCATGTTCGATCATCATCTGAACCAGGTTTTCAAATTTCACCTTAGGCTGCCATCCCAGCTTCTCCCGAATTTTGGTGGCGTCCCCTAACAGATAGTCCACCTCGGTTGGCCGGAAGTACCGTGGATCCGTGTCAACGTACTGTGTCCAGTCCAGGCCGCAGTGGGCACCCGCCAGATCCAAAAACTCACGGACGGAGTGCGCGTCACCGGTAGCGACCACGTAATCGTCAGCCACGGGCGCTTGCAGCATCATCCACATCGCTTCCACATAATCGCCGGCATAACCCCAGTCGCGCTTGGAATCCAAGTTTCCCAAAAAAAGCCTCTTCTGGAGACCCAGCTTGATTCGTCCCAGTGCGCGGGTGATCTTGCGGGTGACGAACGTCTCCCCACGCCGGGGAGATTCATGGTTGAAGAGCATCCCGTTACAGATGAAAAGTCCGTACGCTTCCCTGTAATTGACGCAATACCAGTGCGCGGCCACCTTGCTCACCGCATAAGGGCTGCGGGGATAAAACGGCGTGTTCTCCCTTTGAGGGGGGTTCGCCGCACCGAACATTTCGCTCGACCCGGCCTGATAGAAACGGACCGGCTTTCCAGCGATGGTGGCGTAATTGCGAAGAGCCTCCAGCAGCCGCAGAGTCCCCGTAGCCACCACATCGGCGGTGTATTCCGCCTGGTCGAAGCTGACCCGCACATGCGATTGGGCCGCCAGATTATAAATCTCGTCCGGCTGCACCGCTTCAAAGATATGTCGCAGCCCGGCTCCATCCGTCACATCGCCATAATGCAGGTGGAGGGATACGCCGCTTTCATGCGGATCCGAATAAATACCATCCAGACGATCCGTGTTGAAGGTGGAGGCGCGCCGCACAATGCCGTGCACCTCATAGTCCTTTGCCAGCAGCAACTCAGCCAGGAAGGAGCCGTCCTGACCAGTGATGCCAAATACGAGAGCCTTTTTCATATGCGCACCCAATGTTAGTAGGTTTCCACTCAAATCCTCACTGTTTATTATATTGGCATCCGGATTACTCCAATACATGACGGATGAGCTGGTTAACCTGTGCTCGAGACGCCGAAACTGGGAGTGATCAGAGGAATCACGGCCTATAAAGATGTGATATTCGCGCGGGCAACAACTATAAGGGATAGTCCTTGCCAAGGAAGCAGGGGGTCTATCTTACGCCATAACCAAACAGTTTTATCGAAGATCTTCAGTGTCAGTTTATTAATACGGGCTCGCCCAAGCACGGCACTGTAAAACCACCAAGCCGGAGTGCCAATCCTATTGATCTGATGAAAATGCTCAATGGTTAATCCCTCCCGTTCCAATAGCGTCCGTATTTCGGATTGGGAGAACCGGCGCTTATGACCGAGGAACTGGTCGACGGGACCGTACAGCGCTGGGTCCTGTGGCACAAGCGCGATGAGTGCACCGCCGGGGCTGACCGCGCTTGCCATGGAGTGCAGCGCTGCGGCAGGGTCGTCGGCGTATTCGAGGAGGTTGAGGCAGAGTACGGTATCGAAGGTTCCATCCAGAGAAGTAAAATCCTTTGGACTGGATGGATCGAAACTGTAGATCGAGACATTCGGTGTACGGAGAAAACGATTTTGAAGCGCATGGAGATATAGCGGATCTTTCTCGGCAGCGACATAGCGAAGACGGCGGCTCATCAGGCGGCCCGTTATATTGCCGATCCCGGCACCCAGTTCCAGAACCGTGTCTCCCAAGTATCCACGAATAACGCGCGCGACCCAACTCAGGTACTGGGGTGTACCGGTGAGATTATTCAGCAACCCGCGGCCGTAGGGCTCCACGTAAAGATCGTCAATTAACCAGAAATACAGAACAACACCCAATGCTTTGATGCCGTCCTTCCAACCAATCTTTTTTCCCTCTTCGTAAGTACGGCCGTGATAGCTGATCGGAACCTCGTAAATTCGTAGCTTGCGCTTGGAGCACTTCATTGTGATTTCCGGCTCAAAGCCAAAACGATCTGAGCGGATGGGAATGCTCTTCAGCAGGTCGGTACGAAAAACCTTGTAACACGTCTCCATGTCGGTAAGATTCAGATTTGAGAACACATTCGAGATCAGCGTTAGGTACTTATTGATCATCGAATGCCAGAAAGGTAGAATTCGTATCTGCTCGCCGGCCATATAACGAGAACCGAATACTGCATCGGCGTGGCCATCGAGTAAAGGCCGCAACAGACGGGGGTATTCGTCTGGATTGTATTCAAGATCGGCATCCTGAATAATGCAGAAATCACCGTTCGCTTTTGAGATAGCCGTGCGAACCGCAGCGCCTTTTCCCTGATTCTGCTCGTGACGGTACAGACGAATTCTAGGTTCAGCGGCGGCCAAGCGCTGCAGGATGTCCCATGTGCCGTCAGTGGAGCGGTCATCCACAATCACGAGCTCCCGCTCTATCTGTTCCGGAAGAGGCGCCTGCAGAACCTGAACGAGACTACGTTCTAGGACTGTGCGCTCGTTATAAACCGGAATTAGGATGGAAAGAAGCAATGTACCAATTATAAAGTTAGGCTATGGTGCGTTCTGAAAGACGCGTTGCCGCTTATCACGGCAGAAGCAGCAGTCTGGACTGGAACGACCGCTGGAGACCCTACCCGGCAGTCAAGTCGGGCAAAGACCCGGGGATCGATCGCTCCTCCATACACTCCAGATTGGACCGTGGAACTGCGAGCCCGGTTTGCAAGGTCCGTCCATGGGCAGCTCGGATAAATTTAAGGCCGCAGTTGCTGGCCAGTTCCTCATCCGAGTCGGAATCGCCGATTAGAAGTGAGCGGCTGATATTCAGATCCCATTTAATTTGGGCCTGCAGAATCATGCCCGGCTTCGGCTTCCGGCATTCGCACGTATTCTCACGATGCGGGCAACAAAATATGTCATCGATGCGCGCTCCTTGCGAAGCCAGCGCACCGACCATATTGCAATGGATCTCCGCAAGGTCCTCTGGCGAAATCAGTCCACGCGCTACGCCGCGTTGATTTGTGATAACAATCACCAGATAATCGAGTGTATTAAAAATACGGATCCAGTCCACAATATTTGGCAAAAACTCGAACTGGCGCCAATTGCGAACGTATTCGCCTGGTGCGGCCTTGACGTTGATCACTCCGTCGCGATCCAGGAAAACGCAGCTCCTGCTCAAAGCTCCACCGGAGCGCAGGAATGTACACGGTCCGGAGCTCGCGCGTCGCTAGCCGTTTCCCCGACGTAAATGATCTTCGAGCCCTGCGAATCGAACCCGAATGGGACTTCCTGAAGCTCTGCAAGTTCTGACCGGAGGCGGTGTTGTAGGTGGGGCTCACAGTAGAAAAGCATGAACCCTCCCCCGCCGGCGCCTAAAAGCTTACCTCCCAGTGCGCCCGCACGGATTCCGCGTTCATAGAGGTCATCGAAATTCGAGCTGCTGATAGAAGCCTCCACCGAGCGCTTCAATTGCCAGGCATCATGCAAAAGCCGTCCGAAGGTGTTCAGGTCTTTGCCCACCGTTAGCACATTCCGCATTTCATAGGCAATGGCGCACATTTTACGTAATATCGGGCGCTTTTCATCCGTGGCGGAGCGTTGTTTATCCAGCACTGTACTAGCACTCCGGGTCATTCCCGTGAAGAAAATCATCAACCGGCGGTTCAACTCTTGTTTCGTTCCGGTCGGGCAGACCACCGGGTCCGCAAACACGGTCCCGTCGGGATTGAATCGGATTAACTGCAGCCCCCCGTAAGCGGCAATATATTGATCCTGCTTGCCAATAGGCTCGTGCAATTTATCAATCTCGATTTCACAGGCCTCCCGCGCCAGCCGCTCGGCCGATGCCAAGCGCCCTTGGATCGCATAGAGTGCATGGAGCAGTCCTACCGTGAAGCTGCTGGATGAGCCTAGCCCGCTCTGGGAGGGGATATCGGCCATGGATACGATTTCGAGACCGCGCCGGATCTGTAATGACCGCAAACACTCGCGCACAAGGGGGTGTTCAATGGCATCTACCTGATCGGCGATTTCCGTTTTTGAATAACTGATTCTGAAATCGTTGCTGAACCGGTCCATCACGGTCAGATACATGTATTTGTCGATAGCAGTGGACAGGACCACCCCGGGCTCCTGCGAATAGAACGCATCCAGATCGGATCCGCCGCCGGCAAAACTGATCCGGAAGGGAGTTCTAGTGATAATCATGCGTGAACAGATTTTCGATGGTCTTGAGACGTTCCAGCGTTCCAATATCGTAGAAACGCTGCCCGGTTGGATAGCCAAGTAGCAATCGGCGGGAGATCAGCTTTGGAAAGGTCTCGGTTTCGAGCGAGGACACTCCGCTTTCAGACGGCCCAGCCAGGGCGCTTCGCCGGAATCCTAGAACCCCGGCATCCACATAGCTTAAATGCTCTCCGTCCTTTTCATACCGGGTTACATAATCGTTTTCATCCAAGTCGATGTTGTTCTTTACGGACGTATCGCTCAGCCGGTTGTTGTAGACGACCACCACGCCTTCGGCGCCCGACGAGCGCAGTTTCACAAGCACCGCCGAATAGTCGATCGGCAAATAAGAATCTCCATAAATCACTAGGAACTCTTCATCGAGCAGGGGTAAAGCGAGCCGCAAAGCGCCCCCGGTACCCAGGGGCTGGGGCTCCTGGGAATATCGTAGCCTTATTCCAAGTTGCTCGCCCGTCCCGAAATAATCCTCGATCTGATGTCCTAAGTAGCCGGTCAGCAGCACGATATCCCGAATTTCCTGCCTCGCCAACTCCCGCAACTGATACTCCAGGTACGGGACACCCGCCACGGGTACCATCGGTTTTGGCATAGTTTCCGTAATGGGCCGAAGCCGTGACCCGAGGCCTCCGGCCAGGATGACCGCCTGCATGGTTAAAGGTTCTGCGCCTCCCCTAACTGTTTCAAAGTGCTCTCAATTGCTATGCGCACTGCTTGTTCCGAGTTATGGCGCGCTTGCCAGCCTACTCCATTGATCCGGCTGACATCCAGACGAAAACGAGGTACGTCACCGGGCCATCCGCCCTCGCCCCCCGTATACTCATACCGAACATTGTGAAGACCCATGGCTTCTACCACCATATCGGCAATCTTTCGGACGGAAAGCCAATCGGAGCACCCTAAATTGAAAATATTCAGTGGTTGCCGGGCATGTTCGATTGCAAACAACATTGCCTCCACACATTCCGTGCTCAACAGATAGGATTTGGCTTGTTCACCGTTGCCAAGGATTGTCAGTTTCGAGGGATCCTGCCGTAAACGATGAATGAAATCGCCGATCACGGTTCGACCAGTTTTTCTCACTTTTGGCCCGATCACGTTAGCAAAGCGGAAAATCCAGCACTCCAACCCAAAAAGATTCTGAAAGGCGGAGATCAAACCTTCACAGCCGAGCTTGGTTGCTCCATACAGCGAAATGGGGGCAGGGAAGGGATGATCTTCCGCGATGGGCAGCCGTTCCGAAATGCCATACACCGCCGAAGTCGATGCAAAGACCAGTTTCCGGGTCCCGGACCTGCGCATCGCCTCCAGCACGTTATAGGTGCAGATTATATTCTGTTGCAGGTCCTTATCGGTAGGGTCGCCTTCATTGAATTTTACATCGGGGTTGGCCGCGAGATGATAAACCATTTGAACATCTTCCAGAGAGCGCTCAACCGCTCCCAGATCGGTCAGATCGCCCTTAATAAAATGAAATGAGGGACCCTCCAGCTCCTGGATGTGCTCGATCTTGCCACTGCTCAGGTTGTCGAGCGCAATGACCTGATCCCCGCGGCCAAGTAGCGCTTGGCAGAGGTCGGATCCAATGCATCCGGCCCCGCCGGTTACAAGAACTTTCACCCGATTAGTATAGCTTATGCCACTCAATATTAAGAAGTTGCGGTTAATAAACTCGGAAAAGTCGGTCATTGGGCAAACAAAAGCACAATATAATTATTAAGTTTAAAGTGGGCAACGAACTCTCCGACGGGGGCGACTTGCGCTGCTTATCCACGCGACCGGCCAGCTAATCCAGGTGCAACCAAATTCGGAGGGCATCGTCGAGTTCGTGCATCCGTTCTGCACACGCCCGGCCGATCACTTTCGCGACTCTCTCGCCTTTGATCGCCATTATCTTGTCGATCATGATCTGCGATGCCGCTTCCAATCCGGTCTCTTCAGATGCTTCGAACGCCAGACGGAACAATGGAGCGTCTACCAGATGAGAGGTGATCGGGCACACCACGATGCTCGCGTGTGTTCGGTTGAACGCGTCCGATTGCACGATTAGTGCGGGTCTGCCTTTCCCGTAGTCGCCAGGCAGCACCGCGACCACAACGTCTCCTCGTGCTACCACCCGCAGCTATTTCCACCCGGATGTATCGCTGTGGTCTAACCAGACATCCTCATGCTCCGCTGCACGGGCGTTTGCCAGCATCGATTGCCTTCGAGCCTCTGCCAGGAAGTTTGTCCGGTTTAGCTTATTCAGATACTGCTCCAAAGCTTGGGTGATGATGGTGTTTTTCCCGATCTTTAGCCGCTGCGCGGTTTCCTCGAGCCGACCACGCAAATCGTTCGATAAACGGACGCTCGATGTGCTGGACCTCACACTATGATCGTACCACGAACTGTACTACAAGGCTGAGTAAGCTACAGTTACGAATCATGATGGAACGCGGTCTCGTGAAATCCCACTCTATTTCATGGGATGACGTGCCCTTACTTAAAACAGGTGGGCTAGTTTCAACACCTGCCCATTTTGGAGAGACGCCCACCGGCGAATCATAAGCGGGGTGCCCAGTTTGGGGCGACGCATTGCCCAGTTTGGGGCGACTCTAGAATCAAGCCGGCCTTTCTAAGTTATTGAAAGGATGAATAATCCTATGATGGACTCGGTGGCCCGCTCAGTAGTGCCCAGTTTGGGGCGACGCATTGCCCAGTTTGGGGCGACGATCTGCCCACTTTGGGGAGACGCACCTGCCCAGTTTGGGGCGACAAACCGCCCAGTTTCGGGCGACGAATCCATGTGGTAAAAGCGCTCTAACTGGTTCATTACAAGTCGGTTGTTACTCTTTAAATGTTTGCTAAACAAATACAACAAGTACTGAGACGGTTTAGACAACACCAACATGTGTGTGCTGTTGTTCAAAACAAGATTACAAGATTGTGTTTTCAGCATAGAATTGATTAAACATGGCGATCGAACCCGCTGCCCTTTCCCAAACTGTTGATTTCGCCCCCTTGAATCGAATTCGAGTTGAAACTGCGTTGTCGCGTTTCCCCATCCATCGGCTCGCTAAGCAGGGGAAGGTCTCAATCGACCTGAAGAGGCTCAGCGATGCCGGACAAGCGGATTTCCACTGGAAGGTCTCTCATAACATCGATTTCGGCCAACCTGGCCCGCTCGCGTATAAGGTCGATACCTTGATCGTGAATCGCCGGATTGATGGATACCAACGGCCATTACCTGAACTGATAAAGCTGGGAGCACTTCGCGAAATTTGCCGCGAATTGGGCTTTACAGATCACAACACGGATCAGGTAAAAAAAGCGCTCCACCAAAATGCAAGCGCGTACATAACTGCAAAGCTACGATACAAGCTTAAGAACGGGCGAGAGCGATGGGGAGAGATCGGTTATACCCGTTATTCCGTGGTTTTCACAGGTGAAGCCCTACCTGATGGTACGACAGCGGATGCCGTTTACATCATCCTGAATGCTTCGTATCGAGATTTGCTGAATCATGTCGAGGTTCGGCCGCTGGATTACGATTATCTGGTTGAACTTGCACCAGGCCCACAACGGCTGTATGAGTTGTTGAGTTTTCCTATGTACGGGGCAATTGCAAACAGTCGTGCCCGTGCAAAATTGGTTTATTCAGATTATTGCCTCTACGCTCCCCAGACCCGATACTTCGATTTCGATCAAGTCAAAAAACAGATGTATAAGATCCATCTACCTCATCGCGAGTCGGGTTACATCGCCAAGGTTGAGTACGAAGAGACACAGGACCGGGACGGGAAGTCCGATTGGCAGATGTTGTATACACCTGGCGGCAAGGCGTTTGCAGAACACTATGCATTCACGAGGCGCCGCTTTGGGCAAGCAGAGGACCCCGTTACTACTACAGCGACGGCCAAACCCCCTTTATCGACACCACAGCAACAAAGGCTCGCTTTGGGAAATCCAATCGTCGATCATGATTGGACACGCGCCGAACTCACTCGCCGCGGCGTTACTGAAAAGAAGGTTCGCGAGCTTCTCGCAGAACTGAGCCCAGCCCAGGAAGTAATGGATCAAATCGAGTGGACAGACACGATTATCGCCAAGGCACCCACTGGAAAATTCCACAACCCGCCCGGCCTCTACGTGGCCACGATTCGCGATAATGTCACGCCTCCCGCAACTTTCCTGAGCAGCCGCAAGCGGCGGCTGCATGAAGAAGCGCAGCAGGCAAAGAATACGGAGTTGGCCCGGCACGCACAACAAGAGCTCGCGTACGCTGAATATCAGAGCCAGACAATCGAGTCATACGTTCATGAGCTGCCAGAGCGTGATTACCACGGGATGCTGCTAGAAGCTCGCCGGCAACTTAAACGCACCTATACTACGATGACAGAGGCGCAGCTCGAGGAGCTCGCAGCCAACTGGGTGCGCGCGGACGTGAAGAACAGTGGAAGGGTACGAGTGATGGGATTTGAGGAGTTCAACGAGGAACTCCGTAACCCGGCGCGGCAGTAATTGGCAACTATTTAAAATCCAAGAACTGTTGGGATAGCTGTTACCATCACTGCAGGTGAATCCGCAAATACGCGCCGCCTTTTTACTCAGCCAGCATCCTGCCATAAATCACGCGCTTCTTTTGCGTGAAATCCGGCAATTACGTTCGCTTGGGATGGAAATTCATACTATTTCGATTCGGCCCGCGGATCGGCCGGCACACGAGCTCACTCCCGAGGAACGCGACGAGGAAGCCAGAACCTTTTATGTGAATCCGCTCGGAATATCCGGGGCATTGCCATATCATTGGCGAGCTTTCATTTCTTGGCCGATTCGCTACCTCCGCACAGCCCTCTATGCGATTTCACTCGGTGACTGGAACTTAAAAAAAACGGCCTCCCTCATCGCATATTTCGCGCAAGCTGTTGTGGTGGGTGGCTGGATGGCGAAAAGCGACATTACTCACTTACACGCCCAGTATTCCTCTACGGTGGCTCTCTTAACTAGGCGCTGCTTTAATATTGAGTTGTCTATTTCTTTTCACGGTCCCGATGAGTTTACCGATCCGGCCGGTTTCTGGTTGCGGGAAAAGATCGAACAATCGTATTTCGTTCGAGCGATCAGCTACTACGGACGCAGCCAGTTAATGAAGTCCTGCGATTTCGAACAGTGGCGGAAAATCGATGTCGCTTATATGGGGATCGACCCGGAATCTTTCCAGGCCCGGCCTTTCCGGCTGTCGCCTTCGCCATTTGAAATACTGTGCGTGGGACGGTTGGCCCCGGTGAAGGCTCAACACATCCTGATTGAAGCTGTGGCCGAACTGCGAAAGCAAGGCCGTTCCGTTCTTTTGCACCTTGCCGGCGGGGGACCCGATCGAGCCAGCCTGGAGCGCGCAACCGCCCAACTCGGCGTTCAGAACAGCGTTCGTTTTCATGGATGGATGCAGCAATCGGAGCTCGATAGTCTGTATCGGCGCGTGGACGTATTTGTGTTAGCCAGTTTTGCGGAAGGGCTGCCCGGCGTGCTGATGGAGGCGATGGCGATGGAAATTCCCTGTGTTTCTACATGGATTACCGGTGTGCCGGAGCTGATCCGGCACGATGTCGATGGTCTGCTAACGCCCCCTGCGGATGCGTCGGCCATCGCGCAAGCAGTGGCGCGGCTAATGGACGAGCCGGACTTACGTTTGCAAATTGGCAAGGCTGGCCGATTGCGAGTTATCGATATGTTCCATCTTGAGAAAAATGGAATCCTGTTGCGGAATATCTTTCACAGCCGTTTAGCAGTCCAGCGTTCTTAAGCGTTGTCATTGCGCTGTTGGAATGCTTCCTGTTTGCTTCGGCGCTCGCGAGAAGTGACCCGCCTCTGCTTTCCAAAACTGACCCAGGCAGGCTGTAACTGAGCGCATGCCAGACTGGCGGCGTTCCCCAGCCGCAGTTTCAGTTAAAGTATTGATTTCGTAATGAGCCGGAGGTT
>JBBSHP010000054.1:0-11977 GCA_038232555.1 Bryobacterales bacterium | reverse complement strand
TGGAGCTGCCTTGTCCCCTGGTTGCGGTTGAAGATTCCTATCCAACAGGCGGAATCGTTCTTTCGATCGGCAGCCTTCCAGATTTCAATCCCGTCGCTCGCGTACGTGTTGGCGCCCATCAGCCCGTTCTGATTACAGGCAATCATCTGCGGGTTGGTCAGCAGCGAGAGCGAAAAAGCGTCCAGTGATGGCAAATCGCCTCCTGCGAATAAGGGTGATGCGGCAAGAGATCTCATGGTGATAAACGTGTATTGTTGGTCCTGAGTAAGTTGGCACCGGCGGGTGTTGCCGTAGCCCGACAGCTTAGCATTCCCTTTTGCAGTGAGATCTTTCGGCGACATGAGCTGCAGTGCACCGAACGGAATCATATCGAGATCAGGCCAGAAGCCAGGCCGGCCACTGCCGGAGAACTTCTTCCATGCCTCGAAGCCTTTATCGAGGTCGGAACGGCGGTCCCACACATCCGCCGTGATGCGCAGCATGTTGGCCCGTCGATAGTACGGCAGATTCTCGAGCGGCGCATTGCCGCCCGGCGATAGGCTGAGAACGATGTTTTTGCCACTCCGTTCAATCGCGGTCGCCAGCGCGATAATCTCTTCGGGGTAAGGAACGATGTCGTCTGCTTTGATCAGGTCCACTCCCCAGTTCACGAGTTGGCCCACCAGGCTGTCGTAAAATGCCTGGGCTCCCGGTTTCCGCATATCGACGCCGTAGTTGTACGGACACCACGAGCATGTGCTGTTCACATTCGCGATATCGCGGGCGCGAACGTTCGCGCCTTGTACCGGCAAATTGAGTTCCACCGCCTTGCGGGGAATGCCCCGCATCAGGTGGAGACCGAACTTGAGACCGGCGTTGTGGGCGCGCTCGGCAATGAGCTGTAAGCCGTTCGGGAAGTAAGTCTGCGAGGGCTGCAGGAGGCCGAAGGAGTTCAGGCGCACGTCTGAGGCATGCTTCTCGGCCGCGTACATGGTGCCGGGAACCAGCTTGTATTCTCCGAACCAGCCATTGTCGATGACGAAGTACTCGTACCCGGCAGGCTTCAACTTCTCAATCATGGCCGCGAGATTCTGCAGCGCGGCTTTCTCATAGAGGTACACGCCATAGCTGTCGAAGCTATTCCATCCCAGGGGCGGAGCCGGCGCGAATGAAGGGACGCGGGTCAGAGCGTCGGCGGCTCGAAGCGCAGAGGTTGACAGCGGAATAGCCGCAGCGGTGCGAAGCAAAGCGCGCCGGGTCCAGCTACACCCCCGCAAGTTAGCCGTATTTCTGCTACCGCTACTTGGTGACCGTGAAGGCATCCACTTCTTTGCCCGTTTCCGAAATCTGCTTCACCCTCATATATCCTTCATTGATAAAAGCGTAGGTCAGAGAATGCGTGTCAGCGAGGTATTTGTACATAAATCCCTGGAGATTGCTCGGATCGGACTGTTGCTCTGGGTTGTACAAATTGGCGGCGCCGCCCCCGCTAACAAGATAGATGATACCTTCCGGCTTAGTGTGCGCGGCGCCATCAAATTTCTTGTCCAGCTTCCATGTGCCGTTAGTGGCCCGATCTATTAACATGACAAGGCAGCGATGCCCAGAAAAGCAAGACATTAAAACCGTTGGAGGCGTTGCGCACGGGTCGGCCAGACGAGCATGATGATAAATAGCGGCGCAGTGCAGCATCACAAGACAAAATAGTGATACTTGAACGGTCTCTCCATGACAGCTTACTGGACTGAAACCGTGCAGTCTCCGCGACTTGAGAACGTCCCAACCGTTAGCACAACCGGACTTGCTCCAGAGGCGACGGCCGCCGGAACTCGCGCATTGATCTGAAGCACGCCTGCAACCAACTGTGGGGCAGCGCCGGAATACAGGATCTCAGCGTTCTGGCCTCCGATCGTCACTTGCACGCGAAGCAAGGGAGCGGGAAAGGGTGTTGTCGAGATCACCTCCCCGTTACCGGGGGGCAGCTTCATCGTGCCTGCACCAGTGGCGTAAAGGACGACAATCGAACCCTTCGCGGCCGGGTCGGACGGTGAGTTGTAGCTACCATCTTCGTTCAATGCCGCGACCTGTCCTCTACCCGAAGCGTCCCTCGTGAAAAACGCAGGAGTGGCATCCTGCACCTTCAGGGAGAACGGCGGCGTCCGCGCTACCAGATTCTCGACTTGCACCTGGACGGAGCTCTTGCCGGCGACCTCAAATGGCACAATGGCGGCCACCTGATCGGGATAGGCATAAATCAGGGGAGCGGATACGTTATCGAACCAGACACGCGTCGCTGCCAACTTGCTCACCAGCGTTCCATCCTGCACCCTCGCGCCGTACGCGATCTTAGGTCCGATCACCGATCCAAACAACGTCACAATCTCTCCGGGCGACACAGCTCCGCCTTCGTAACTCGCCGCGTTCACGACTCCAATTTGGGAGAGCTGGGGACCGGGGTTGCCCACCTTGGCGATTACAGACACGGCGGCGCGCGCCGTACCTTGTGTGATCGTGATTGTGGCCAGGTAGGTTCCATCTGGGAGCCCGGAGGGGTCTAGCGTCACGTCCAATCTGGCCGGGGCACTCCCGCTCGCCTGACTCACGACTAGCCAGTTCCCCCCGGATTGCGTGGCGGCTGAGACCGCAATCGTACCGAAGCCTGCAAGGTCGACTGTAGCGGTAAAGGGCGCCATCGAATTGGAAGGGAAGGCGTGGCTGAGGTTCGTCGGCGTTGCCGTGATGCTCTGCGCACACACACCTCCGTTTACCGCCAGCGCCAAAAGTGAAATGCGGGAAAAGACCACGAACCCCATTTATTTCGGCACACACCCCGATGTCAGGTTTGTCTGCAGAATGATGTCTGCACCCAGACCGCTCAAACTGGTGGCCCCGAAGCCATTGTCCTTGACGCAGTTGTTGGTGATAAAGATGTGATTCAATGGGTCCGTTGCCGATTTTGACCACAGTCCCCAGTCGGTATTGGATGTGATGTTGGCGTGGTCGATGACGATGTTGGCCACAGGCCGCAGGGAGTCACTGGAGGTGCCCTGAGAAAAGCTTACGCCAGTCCCGTTGTCGTGCACCCCAGTGCGTGAGTCCCAATTTGCCACGAATACTTCAGACGCTCCTCCCAGGGAAATCCCGTCCCCGGTGTGACCTTTGATTTCGTTATCCACGATTGCGATGTTGCTACCGTGCGCCTCGACACCTTGCACCACGTGGGTAGTGGCGGTCACAAATCCATCGGTGAATGTGTTGCCCATCACAGCCGCCGCTTCAGTACAGACGGTCAGGTCAATCTGCCCCCCATCATCGTCGAACGGAATCGGAACCGAGTGGTTAAGCGAAAAGGTATTGTTCAAAATCTGAATGTTTCGGAAGCTCCCGAGAATCGCGGGCTCACCTGCCTTCTCAAACTGCGAGTTCGCCATCACGATGCCGTCGGGGAACTGTTTGGCGGGACATTCTCTGAAGGTGTTCCCTCCGTTGTTGCCCGTCGCGTCACCCCAGAAACCGTAGGTGACCGGGTTCCCGAAGTAGGTTCTGTTCACCACCACGCCGGCTGTGCCGGCTCCGTACAGCGCTAAGCCGATGTTCGGCGAATCAACGAAACGGCAGTCGCTGACCAACACACTCTTGGTAGTAAAAAACGAAACCTCGGGCGCATAGGAGGAATAGCGGAGAGTCATTTGCGAACGGTTACCGTCCAGCGTGAGGGACCGAATCGTTATTCCGGTAAGGCCGGCGCTGGGTGGCGAAAGGTCCCGGAAAATCGGATCCTGAAACCCCGGTGCGCGCTGCAGGATGGTGTCACCGGCTCTGGAGGAACCGCCAAGGATAGTAATGTTTGATCGGGCGATGTTGATTGTAGTGTTAACGGGGTACGTCCCCGAGTCCAACTGACAGACACGGCCTTGCCCCTGAGCGCCAACGCACCTGCTGAAGTCGGCGAAGGAGAGAGCCCAGCACGGATGACACAAGAATCCTAAACTACAAAGCAGACCCGTAGCTCGTTCCCCCAGGGTCCGATTCGCCGAATAGAAATGGAATGCGGGCACAAGGTACATTTCGCTAGGCTATCACAGCGATAGTTTCTATGCGCCTAAGGTAGCTCTCTCTTGAGCAATGCCACTGCCTCGACTGAGCAATGCCACTGCCTCGACCTCGTTAAATATTGATATCTCGGAGTCGATCACCTCTGGCCAAGCGGTTCCCTGTTTGATCCCGCCTCTAGTCACGATCTTGCTCGAGGCAGTGCGATGCTGGGATTTCGTTATTGATCGGTCTGTTGCACAGCCGCCAGTCTGGCGGGTTTTTGTGTTGCAAAAAGGTAATTGCATCACAATAGTGAATGGCGATACCTTTGCTCAATGTTGATTGGCTACGCTCGCGTCTCGACCGATGATCAGGACACCGCCGCACAGGGGCGGCGCTGAAGACTGCTGGCTGCGAGCGCATCTTGCGCGAGAAAGCGTCCGGCGGACGCTGGGACCGGCCTGAACTTCACCGGCTGCTCGATCAGCTTCGCAATTGCGATGTGCTTGTGGTCTGGAAACTCGACCGGCTGTCCCGCTCTCTCCATGACGTGCTCACCATCATCGAACGTCTGGGCGAGGCCTCAGCAGGATTCCGTAGCCTGACCGAGGCGATCGACACGACGACTCCAGCAGGGCGGCGGATGATGATGCAGATGGTCGGGGGCGCAGCGGCGCTGAAGTGATCCCAACTATTTCACACCTCTATCTTCCACGCTTTCTTGAAGTTAGCCAAATTATGTCTGTTACCTTTACAGCCCACAAGCTATACTCAAACCGGAACTAGCCGTTCTTCCAGGTCCAGCACTCGTGTTCAAGTGCTCCCGACACGGGGCCGGGCATCTTTGAAACTGCGTTGCGCATCTTTGACCTATTTGCGCAGCCGACGTCGGGAAATCGATTTTAGTTATTGATTCTAGAAGGAGCAGATGAAATGCGGAAACGATGCAAATTATGCGCAGATGCGCCTTTGGCCTTTTCTTCGCCTCCGTTATCCTAAAACTCATGAGACCTGTCGCCGTTATCGGCATCGGCAAGACCCACTTCGGTGCGTTCCCCGATCGTGATCTGCGTTCGCTGGCTGTGGAAGCGGGCCAGAAAGCGCTGGAAGATGCCCACGTCACACCAGCTCAAATCGAGGCATTCTATTTAGGTAATTTCGCGGGCCCTTCCTTCGTAGGTCAGAATCATTTAGCGCCGTATGTTTCGAATGCAATCGGCCTGCACGGTGTTCCCGCCACCCGGTTTGAGGCGGCCTGTGCGTCGAGCGGCGCGGCATTTTTCCAGGCGGTCTCGAGCGTTGCAGCCGGAATTTACGACATCGTGATGGTGAATGGCGTTGAGAAGATGACGTCCCAGACCACGCCGCGCGTCACGGAAATACTCGCGGCTGCAGGTGACGTTGGCGGCGAGGTTCGGGCAGGCGCGACCTTTCCGGCGCTGTTCGCCATGATCGCCCGCCGCCATATGCACGAGTACGGCACCACGCGCGAGATGCTGGCTTCCGTATCTGTCAAGAATCACGGCAACGGCGCCAAAAACCCGTATGCACACATGCGCAAAGTGATCACGATGGAGCAGGCCTTGGCCGGCAAGCCCGTGGCTGACCCGCTCACCGTCTACGATTGTTCTCTGATCAGCGATGGCGCCGCAGCGGTGATCCTGGCTCCCCTGGAGCGTATTTCGGAGTTCACCGGGAAGGGCGTTCGTATCCTTGGAATCGCGCAGACCTCCGACTATCTGGCTCTCGACGAGAAGCCTGATATCACCACGCTAAGCGCCGTCCGCTCCGCTTCCAATAAGGCCTACAAAATGGCGGGCCTGAGCGCCCGGGATATACAATTCGCCGAAGTTCACGATTGCTTCACCATCGCCGAACTGCTTGCGATTGAGGATCTCGGATTTGTGCCGAAGGGTGAGGGCGGACCCTACTCATTGGCTGGGCAGACCTGCATTCAGGGCGAGCGGCCGATCAACGCCAGCGGCGGATTGAAGTCCAAAGGGCACCCGGTTGGGGCAACCGGTGTCGGACAGATCTGTGATGTCGTTCAACAGATTCGCGGCGACGCGGGCGACCGTCAAATTCGCCGGCATGAGATTGGTCTTGCTCAGAATCTGGGTGGTTCGGGCGCCACTTGTGTCGTGTCGATCCTGGGAGCCGCTGCTTGAGCAATCCCGGGTCCGGAACCGTCTACACCGAAACGCTGGTCTATTCGCCCACCCCTCAATTCGCCGATGATGTTCCTTATCAGCTCGCCATCGTTGAGCTCGCGGCAGGCCGGCGGCTCACAGGGAGGATCGAAGGCGAACGTGCAGTCATCGGCGATCGCGTCGAATTCACTGAGTTTCGCAACGAAGTCCCGTTCTTCCGGAAAGCCTCATGAAGCTCGCTGAAAGAATGTCTCGTATCGGCGTGGAGACCGCCTTTGAAGTGCTGGTGCGGGCACGCGCTCTGGAAGCTCAGGGCCGCAGCATCATTCACCTGGAGATCGGTGAACCCGACTTCCCTACCCCCAGCCACGTCATTGAGGCTGCGAAACAAGCTCTGGATCAAGGCTGGACGCACTACGGTCCAACGCAAGGCCTGCCTGAGTTGCGCACTGTCATTGCGCAGCATATCTCCGAGACTCGTCAGATTCAGGTTGGCCCCGAACACGTCTGCGTGGTTCCGGGCGGCAAGCCGATCATATTCTTTCCGATGCTCGCCCTTCTGGAGCCCGGAGATGAAGTCATTTACCCCAATCCAGGCTTTCCGATATACGAATCGATGATTAATTTCCTGGGGGCCAAGCCCATGCCGATCCCGCTGCTGGAGGAGCGCGGTTTCTCGCTGGATCTGAATGTGCTGGAGCGGAGCCTGTCCGATAAGACGAAGTTGGTGGTGCTCAACTCTCCGCATAACCCGACCGGTGGCGTCATTCCCGCCGACGATATTCGGGCCATTGCGAACCTGCTCCGCGATCGCGATCTGATGATTCTTTCCGATGAAATTTATTGCCGCATCTACTTCGATCAGGCGCCTCTTTCCATCGCAAGCCTGCCCGGCATGTTGGAGAAGACCATAATCTTAGACGGGTTCTCCAAGATTTTTTCCATGACCGGTTGGCGTATGGGTTATGGCGTGATGCCGGGCTGGCTGGTGGAAGCCGTGAACAAATTGATGGTGAACTCGAACTCGTGTACGGCCAGCTTCACCCAACGCGCGGGTATTGCCGCCATCACAGGCCCGCAGGACGATGCCGTGAAAATGGTAACGGAGTTTCGACGACGCCGCGATGCATTCTGCGCGGGTCTGAATCGAATACCTGGCTTCCGCTGCCCGATTCCGAGCGGAGCTTTCTATGCCTTCCCGAATATCAGCGAGACGGGTTGGAAGTCCAAGCCGCTGGCCGACGCGCTTCTCGATAAAGCTGGAGTGGCCTGTGTGAGTGGCGGAGCATTTGGAGCAAACGGAGAAGGCTATGTCCGCTTCAGCATCGCGAACTCTTACGAGAATCTGATGCTGGCCGTCGAAAGAATTGCGGATTTCATGAAAGCTGGCTGATGCGTTAGTGGGGCTTATGCCGACGCAGCCCTGTTTTCTTCCACAACCCGGCCGTCAAACAGCATCACACTGCGGTCCGCTTTGGCCGCATAACGTGGATCGTGTGTGACCATGCAGATCGTGGCGCCCTCCCGATGCAGCTCGTTCAACAGAGTCATCACGGCTTCGCCATTCGCCGAATCCAGATTTCCCGTGGGCTCGTCCGCAAGCAAAATGGAGGGCTTGCCGGCCAGTGCCCGCGCCACGGCCACGCGCTGCTGTTGACCTCCTGAAAGCTGGGATGGGTAGTGCTTCACGCGATGCGACATCCCCACCCGCTCCAGAGCGTCGCGCACCAGTGTCTTGCGCTCAGACGCGGGCATGTTGCGATACGTGAGCGGCAGTTCCACGTTTTCATACACGGTGAGATCGCCTATCAGATTGAAGGCTTGGAAGATGAATCCGATCTCACGATTGCGGACTTGCGCGCGCTGCGACAACTTCATCTGATCCACGCGCGTGCCGTTCAGCGTGTAGGTGCCATCGGACGGCGTATCCAGTAGTCCTAAAATCGCAAGCATGGTTGATTTTCCGCACCCGGACGGGCCCGAAATCGAGATAAATTCTCCCCGTGCGATGTCCAGATGGATGCCGGCCAGAGCATGCGTCTCCATCTCCTCGGTGCTGAATACCTTCGACACGCCATTGAGTGAAAGTAGGACTTCTTTCTGAGAGCTCATATGCACTCCTGTGCTTGCACTTATGACGTACGGGAATTGGATGGGTTAGGTTCCGATTGAATTCGCAGTTACAGCGGTAGCAGTAACTGTGCTTCGCAGCCTGGCCCGGCGGCGGCGTTCTGGAGCGTGAAAGTGCCACCGTGCGCTTCAGCGATTTGCCGGCTGAGTACCAGGCCGATCCCCGACCCGCCCGGTTTAGTGGTGAAAAATGGCACAAATAAGTTGGCCGTATTGGAAAGCCCGGGGCCCTCATCCCGCACCCAAACCAGGAGGTCGGCATTCTGGCGTTTCCATCCAACGTGCACGCTTCCGCCGGTCTCCAGCGAGGCATCGGCCGCGTTTCGAATGATGTTAATCAGGAGCTGCTCGATTTGGTCGCAGTCTGCCTGGATCGTCAAATTTGGCCCGGGCGTCA
The DNA here is from genome assembly GCA_038232555.1 of Bryobacterales bacterium. GTDB lineage: Bacteria > Acidobacteriota > Terriglobia > Bryobacterales > Bryobacteraceae > JBBSHP01. The sequence continues at coordinate 3,286 of JBBSHP010000054.1, read as the reverse complement.
GTTCGATGCGTACGCGGGATTCAAGACCCACCACTCGTGGAACCACTTCTTCGACCACCAGCGGCGCTAAGCTCGGCGGAGGCAGTCGCGCCAGACGTGCATACGAACTCATGAACCGGCTGAGAGCTTCGCTTCGCGACGCAATCACGGTCAAGCCGCGATGCATATCCTCTTCCCAATCGTGCGGGCGCGGATCGCGGACCAGCAAGCTTTCCAGACTTCCCGCAATGGACTTGATAGGAGCCAATGAATTGTTCAACTCATGCCCGAGCACACGCACCAGTCGTTGCCACGCCTTCAATTCCTCTTCGCGGAGAGGCCGGGTAAGATCGGTCACCACCAATAATTGGTGAGGCAGGCCGCCTTCCCGAAAGGTGCTCCGGCTGATGTTCCAGCGGCCAGTGCCGCCCGGGAAATTCCGTTGAATAGTCTGCTGCGCTTCTCCCATCAAGTAGTCGCCCAGCCCCAGCGCAATAGCGTCTTTGCCTAACAGGCGCTGGGCCGGTTCGCCGGTCAGCCGTTCGCCCGCCCTGTTTACCAGCCGGAGTTTTTGCTCGCCATCGAACGCGAACACGCCCACGTTGATCTCTTCCATCACCTTCCGGAGCAGGGTGGTGGCTTCCATAGCACCCAGCCTTTGGGAACGCAGGGTGGAGCTCATCACGTTCACCTGCTGCATTACTTCGCCCATCGCATCTTCACTCTTGATGCCCCGGGCGCGGATCGAATAGTCACCCTCGCGCATGGCCTCCAGGAGATTGGCAAGGGTGCGGAGAGGGGATGCCACGCGCTCGCGCAAACTGAAGCAGAACGCCAGCCAAAATCCGACTATGAGAATCGCAAGCGTCCACTGCGTTTTGGCGGTGTAGCCTCCCACCCACAGCAGAATGGTGCACACCACAATGGCCGGTGCACCCGAGGCCAGGGCCCAAACTAAAACGCGTTTTTCGTGGGTCAAGTAGGGCACGGTGTTACTTCGCCCTGGTCAGGCGGAAGACCTGCCTCAAAGCCCGTAGCGTTGCAGCCTCCGGTACAAGGCGCTGCGGCTCAATCCCAGGGCGTTTGCCGCATGGCTTACGTTGCCGCCATACCGCGCCAGTGCTTTCTTGATCAGGAATGCCTCCACTTCTTCGATACTCATGTCCTCCAGACGCGGGCTGGCATCCCGCCCGGTTCGCAACGCCATGTCGCTAGTCCGTATCTGGTTGTCCTGGGCCATTAACACAGCCCGCTCGATCACGTGATTCAACTCGCGCACGTTACCTTGCCAGGCGTTTTCGAGCAGCGATTGCAGGGCGGCGTGATCGAATCCGGTAATCCGCTTGCGGTAGCGCTGGGCATGGATGCCGAGGAAATGGTTGGCCAACACGGGGATGTCTTCTCTGCGCTCGCGCAAGGCCGGCAAGTGGATCTCAATGGTGTTCAGGCGAAACAACAAGTCCTGGCGGAAGCGCCCGGCCTCCACCTCTTCGTCCAGCCGGGCGTTAGTGGCCGAGATCACGCGGACATCCACCTTGCGCGTTTTGGATGAGCCAACTCGCTCCATCTCGCCGATCTCGAGCACTCGCAGCATCTTCGCCTGGAGGTTCATCGGCACGTTCGCGATCTCATCCAGGAACAGCGTGCCCCCTTCAGCGAGCTCGAAGCGACCCACGCGGTCCATCTTGGCGTCGGTAAAGGCGCCCTTGACGTGCCCGAACAGTTCACTTTCAAAGATGCCCTCCGCCAGACCTCCGGCATTCACCGTCACCATGGGTTTCTGCGCGCGCTCCGAGATGGCGTGCAGAGTCTTCGCCACAACCTCCTTTCCGGTTCCCGGCTCACCAGTGATCAGTATGTTTGCGTCGGAGGGCCCTACGCGCGAGATCAATTGGAGCACCGGGTGCATCACCGGCGATTCAGCGATCAGCGCCGGCACGCCCTCAGCGCGGAGCAGCCGGTTCTCGGCTTCCAGGCGCAGGCCTTTGCGCAAGGCGTTGCGCAGCTCGATTTGCGTGCGGACAATGCTGATCAAGCGCTCGTTATCCCAGGGCTTTTGGATAAAGTCGCGAGCACCGCGGCGCATGGCCTCCACCGCGAGCTTCACCGTGCCCCAGGCTGTCATGACGATCACGGGCAGGATCGTGTCCACCTGCTGAATGCGCGTCAGCAGATCCAGGCCTTCCTCGCCGGACGTGGTGTCCCGGCTGTAGTTTAGGTCCATGATGACGACATCGAAGTCGCGCGCCTCGATAGCCGTCAAGACTCCGGCCGGCGAATTGGCTGATTCTATCTGGAAGCCTTCGCCTTTCAAAAGCAGGCGCAATGCTTCCAGGACATCGGGCTGGTCGTCTGCAATCAGAACACGAGAGTCGGAACCTGCCGGTGCCCTCATCGAGCCGGCTTCAGCTTCCGCAGAATAGGGATGATCATCACTGCACTTTCAAAGCTATCATTGCGTCGATTCTTATAGCGCGCCCGGCGTGCTGAGATCTCCTTATCGTTTTGCAATGGCAAGTTTCAATCCAAAGGCGACCAACAGACCACCTGTGACCGCGTCCAGTCTGCGCCGGACGGACGATCGCAGCAAGACAGCACTTAGGCGATCCAGCAAAGCAGCATAAATGGTCAGCCAGAGCAAACCCATGGCAATATGAATTCCAGCCAGCAACAAAGATTTTTGGATGACCGGCTGGCCTGGCGAGATGAACTGGGGCAGAAAAGTCAGATAGAAGATGCTGACTTTCGGATTCAGCAGATTGGTCCCGTAGCCTTCTACAAAGCTCCGCCAATAGTTGGCCCTGGGCCGCGGCGGCGGAATGACATGCCCGTTGCCGGGACTCTCCCCACCCTTCCACGCCGAACGCAAACTCTGTACGCCGATGTAGATCAGATACAGGGCTCCTGCGAGCTTCACAACATTGAACAACGCTTCAGAGCTTTTCAAAACCGCCGAGAGTCCCAGGGCGGAAAGAGTGGCGTGGGTCAAACATCCCAGGCAGATCCCAAGCGTGGTCAGGAATGCGCTAAAACGTCCCCGGCTAATTACGTTTTTAGTGACCAGCGCGGTATCCGCCCCAGGCGTGATGGTCAGAATCGCGGCGATGCCCAGGAAAGCGCCCAGTTGTGGATCGACCATGTCACTCGTAGCGTAGAACAGTCAGCGGCAACCCGTGATTTCGGTAGACACCAAAAAGAAGGAATTAGTGGGGGATTTCAAGAATAGCGGGCAGGATTGGAGGCCGAAGGGAAAGCCGGAAAAGGTTCGAGTCCATGATTTCATCATTCCAGCACTGGGGCGCGCCGC
>JBBSHP010000053.1:0-12091 GCA_038232555.1 Bryobacterales bacterium | reverse complement strand
CAAAGAAGTCGCGACGTCGCTGAACTTGAGCGTATACACGATCGACGCCCATCGCGGGAAGATCATGGAGAAACTCAACCTGCATTCCACTGGGGAGCTAGTGCGATTCGCGGTCCGAAACGGATTGGTGGACTGATTAGAACGTGGCCGTCTGAGCGGGCGGGAGGATAGGGAATCCAAAGGATTGGGATAGAACCCGCAGACCGTTGGTGATGTTGAGCGTTCCCGTAGAGATGAATACCCCGGCGGGCGCGTTTGCGGTGACGAGCAGGTGCGTTGGGCTGAGCACCTGAATCCGCTTCACCGCGACATCGGTAGAGCCGAAACCGACCACCGTTTGCTGGTCGAAGTTCGTGTTAGTGGTGACGATCTCAACGACTGTATCCACACCCGGGGTCAAGAATGCAGGCGAGGCCGTGATGGCCGGTACTGGCGAGGGATCGTAGGTATATGTCGGGGGCGCGGCGGCTTGGAGGAACAGCGAACTTTGTCCGTCGGGATTTAACGCAGCGACAACCGCCGTGTAGCTTCCCGGGGCAACGGGCGGGGTTACGATCAGACGGCCATCGCTCCCTACACCCGTAACTATTCCGGGCAGGCCATCGAACAGAATGCGGGTGTCGTTCGATAACTGGGTCCCACTCACCAGAACCACCCGGCCGCCACCGCTATCCAGAGCATTCGAAACCGAGGTAATGGATGGCGGGGAAGTCAGCGTCACATTGAAACCGGCGGGCAAGACGTACAGATCGTTAGGAGTGGAGAACAACAAATGTTTCGGGCCGGGGCCGGTGGTGTTGTTTACCTGAACGGCACACAACACGAATTGCTGGTATGGCCGGCACTCGTAAACTTGCGCGGGTGTTCCCAAGGTCCCGACATTCAACCCAGGAGCGAACAACCCGTTCTGCTGGAGGAGACCGGTGGTGCCGCTCGACAGCAGGTTCGCCGGGATCCCGATATTGAGAGGAGGCGCCGACTCCACGATGCCCGTGCTCGAGTACCCATAGGTCCTAACGGAAGAAATAGCGGGGGTCGTCCGCTGCGCGACGGTGAAGTTCATCCGTGGTGTTACGTTACCAGCGTATACAAAGACGGGTTGAGCCTGGGTCCACTCGCGAGTCCCTGGATAAAATTGCGTGGTAAAAGCGGGACCGCCCGGGAATATCGCATTCCGGGAATCGACTGGCGGCGTGATGTTCGCAGGAAAAGATTCGCCTTGCAATGGAGCGGGCAGAGAGTGCGCATACACAAAGTACTGGCCGGGAGGAAGCCCATCAATCTGGAATGATCCATCCGGACTGGTTAGAGCGCTGATGGCGGGGCTGCTGGCCGAGAGAGCTACAACGGACGCCATGTTTACACTTGTGCCGTTCGAAAGGGCCACTCGCCCACTCATACTCCCTACCGTCGAGAGATACCCAGGCGCCGGGTAGAGCAGCGAAATTCCGGCGATGTCATCCGCGGCGAGTGGAGCAGCCTTGGTGCTCGCGCTGGTGACGGCGGTGGACATCACGCCGGATGTAAGCGTGTGCTGGAGGCCCAAAGTATGTCCGAACTCATGCACGACGGTGGTGAAAAACAGCTCACTATAACTGCGTGTGGGAGCGAAAGAGAGCCACTGTGTCAGATCGCGGTTCAGCAATATGCGGGACCGGATGATGGGTATGAAACCGCCGGAGGCGGGGGAGCTTCTGATCTCCGGGCCACCCAGCGCCAGGAGCCCGGGCGGAATCTCCTCCGAAAACTCCACACTGATTCCTGGCGACGTCTGGGCGGTCCCGGGAGATTGCAGACCGCCGTAGGCCAAGCGGAGATCCGAGCTAGCCACGTCGTTCCACACTTTTGCGGCAGTGCGAATTTCGCTAATCACCGCAAGAAAGGTATCACCCGGCATTAAGAAGGGCGATTGATCTGAGATTAAGAAGGTAACAGTCTTGTTTTGCAACGCGTTGAGGTCAAATTTCTCAGGCATTGCCTGATAGGGCCCCGTACGATTGTTGTAATGAATGTAGTAGTAATAGGCGGACGCGGGGGACGAGCAAAGCAGCGAAATAACAGCCACGATGGCCGCGACCGCCGCCCTCATCTACTGTGAACTCCGTCCAGCGAGGGTGTTGAGGACCTTGGTCCGCAGATCGTTTACCGGTATTCCCAACGCAGTATCCTGCACTGGCTGACCGTTGGGACCGACCATCTGCTCCGTGCTAGCCGATCGTGACGCCAGCATCGCGCCACCGGAAACCGGCTGCACGGTAAACACGCCCTGAGATAAGCCGATGACCTGTCGTAGACCGGTTTTACTGGTCCATAGGAACAGTACCAATTCCTGCCCATCGGACAAAGCAGGCGCGCCGGAGTAGGTTTGGCGAATCCCGCTACTCAGGCCACCAGGCACGGAAATATCTATTTGATTCTGAGGCAATCCTTTCCACTGCTCAGAAACCTGCACTCGATAGGTTGTGTAGACGAGGGCCCCTCGCAAGGTCGACCCGGTGCATTGCACCTTGCCCCGCACCACGTCGCTGGATTTCCGGATCATATCGTCGAGGCTGAGTTGCTGGAGGGTGGTCCCATAGAGCGGGGCGAAACAGGCCAATAGCGCAACGGACCATCGAACGTTCCTCATGGTTGTTCTTCTTTACTTTGGCACGTGCATGACCATTGGCAACGCCGCTTGCACCTGTACGCAGATCAACGGGTTGGGAACGGGCATGGCTGAAGAGTTGCGGTCTCTGTGTGTCCTAGCGACACGACCGAGGAGGCCCCATGTCTCACGGTGGCAGACCAAGCCTATTTCTCGCCGCGAATTACCAGGAGAGGAGTTCTCAATTGATGACGTACTGCATTGATTGTTGTCCCGAAGAGTATGTCTTTAATGCCTTTATGCCCATGGGCACCCATTACGATCAGGTCTGGTTTCAGCTCACGCGCATATTCGATGATCTGTGTCTCCGGATTGCGAGAATGTCTCACGACTGCCTCCACCTTGACGCCTTGCCGCTGGAGTGAGTCGACGATTCCGCTTAGATACTGCTCACCGGCCTGGACCTCTGCGGTGGAGGCGAGCGAGCCATAGACGGTACTGGTTACATCTTCCTCAACATGCAAGAGGAATAACTTGGCATTGTGCAGCCGCGACATGGCTGCGGCGTGGGCTACTGCGTCGCGGTCCCGCTCAGAATGATCGAGCGGAACCAAGATCCGCTCATAGGCATGCAGAGGCAGGGGCGAGCCGACCAACTCCGGCAGCGGCGCTGGCGCACGCGCGAAGCGGCGACGCCAATACGGGACCATGGGCTCCAGCATTACCCAGAGCAGCAGAATGCTTAGGCCTGCCAGCGCAACAGCCAGCCCAGCCAAAATCCAGTTCCGCCAAACTCCCGTCTGGGGAATCCATTCCTGCGTGGTCAGGACCACCAACCGGGCGTTTAGCCCAACGATCAAGATGGCAGTAGACCAGGCTAGAATCCGGACCCACCCGCGATTGGCGAACGTGCCCATGCGCTCGCGGCTATTGGTGAAGTGAATCAGCGGAATCACCGCGAATGGGAGCTGGAGACTGAGGATGACCTGACTGAGGATCAGCAACTGATAACTGCCGTGCTCGCCGGCAAAATAGACGGTGAGAGCGGCAGGGGTAATTGCCATGGAACGGGTTAACATTCTGCGCAGCCAAGGCCGCATCCTAATATTGAGAAAACCCTCCATAACTACTTGACCTGCAAGAGTTCCGGTCAAAGTGGAAGACTGTCCTGAGCAGAGCAGCGCAGCGGCAAACAGGATGCCCGCCGCAGCCGTTCCAAGCAAGGGGGCCAACAGCAAATGGGCCTGCTGAATCTCCGTCACGACAATGGAGCGCTTGAAGAATACGGAACCCGCCAAAACGAGGATCGCAATGTTGATGAACATCGCGGCATTCAACGCGACTGCCGAATCAATCAGGTTGAACCGGCATGCGGCAGTGCGGGCGGCCAGATCGGTACCCACGCGCCGGGTTTGTACCAACGCCGAATGCAGGTACAGGTTGTGCGGCATCACGGTAGCTCCGAGAATGGCGATGGCAATGTAGAGGCTCTTATCGCTGAGCTTCGGAATCAGGCCGCGGGCCATCTCGACGAGCGGGGCTCCGGCCCAGGTTAGCTCGATCGCAAAACATGTTCCGATGACGGCGATCAGTGCTAAAACGACGCCTTCGACGACGCGGATGCCTCGGCGGCTGAACCAAAGCAGAAGCAGCGTGTCTGCAGAGGTGAGCAGCACACCGGCTAGCAGGGGCAGGTGGAAAAGCAGATTGAGAGCTATGGCTGCGCCTAGCACTTCCGCCAGATCGCACGCTGCGATAGCGATTTCGCAAAGTACCCAGAGCAGGAATGAAACCGGGCGGGGGTAAGTTTCCCGGCACGCCTGAGCGAGATCCCGCTGGCTGATAATGCCGAGACGGGCGCTCAAGGTTTGGAGCAGAACCGCCATCATGTTGGACAGCACCAGAACCCAGAGCAGGCTGTACCCGAATTTTGCGCCGCCTTCTAAATCCGTGGCCCAGTTGCCTGGATCCATGTAACCGACGCTGATCAGATAAGCCGGTCCGGTGAATGCAAACAGCCGCTTCCAGAAGGAAGAGTGCGTGGTCGGGACGGACGCGTGAATTTCGCTTAGCGACGAGAGGCTTTCGATGGGCATGTCCTAAGCTTTCGTTTCATTGGTAAGGTCAACTAAGTTTATACCTTGAGACGCTGTCAAGATCATCTAGCGACGATGTCTTTGGTCCGCCTTGAAACTCATATCGGAGGGGGACAAACCAAGGTCCCGGCAGTGTGCAAGATAAAGGCTGCCATAGCTGGCGGTGATGTACGCAGAGCGGGTAAAGCCAAGCTCGCGCGCCGTTTTGTCGATCCATTTGGGACGGCCCTCCAATTCCAGGTAATTGCCGATGGGGGTCTGGTCCAATGTCAGGGTCCCGTGCTGTCCAGGTCGCTGGTATTCCTCGCGGAACTTCTCATAGCCGAAAACCGGAGTTAGCCCTAAGCGCGCCAGGATCGACTCCAGGATGCCGGGATCGATGATCCCTGATTCGAGCTCCTCGCGGGACTTGTGCGGACCGGGGATGGAAGGACCCTTGAAGGTGAGAACGCTTTGCTCGCCGGTACGGCGAAGGCGGATCATCTCGCCCCGACGGCGCAGCTGGAAATCCACTGTGTCAAACAGGACGTTTTGTTCAAAAAGGCGGCCGCGAGCAGTTTTAAAGTGTAGGGCTTTGACCGTCTTTCGCATGGCGGGGAGACCTTTTGGGATGCGAAGTTTAATCTCGGTCTCGAGCTTCACTTTCAGTGACTCAGAGGGGTGTGCGGGTTGACTCACGTGCCGACTCGCCTCAAGGGTAGCAAAGAGGATCAGCTACAAGTGTTCCGGAGTGGGCCTCTGCTTGCGGTGAGGTATACCGGATGCGTGTGCCCAGATCAAAGTCAATCAAATCACTGTGTTTCTTGCTATCTGCGGCATGCGTGCTGCAGGCAGCGCAGAATTCCGACGGCACGAAACTAAACAAATTACCCACAGGCCGGAACATTCTCTGGCAAGATCCGGGAGAGGTAGAAAGCCGGAATTTGGTTTGGGGTGTGGGTGGCGAGGAGAACCAGCCGGTGCCTCCGTTCCAATTTGTCGAGGAGGAATTGTCAGGCACCACGCCGAAAGTGAAGGTGAAAGACGGAAAGGGGTGCGACTTGGGTGGTGAAGTTCGGCGAAGAGGCGAAGCCGACCGTGTTTGCGACCAGGCTGGCCTGGGCTTGCGGATACACGGTTGAGATAGAGTATCTGATCGCGCATGGCCAGATTGCAGGTGTCCCAGCTTTGAAGCGAGCCGGGGGCTTTTTGAAGAAGGATGGTGCTTTCAGCGATGGCCGTTTTGAGTTGCGTGCCGACCATCCCAAGTTTATTACGGATCATAGCTGGGCATGGAACAGCAATCCCTTCCAGGGCACACCGGAATTGAACGGTCTGAAGATACTGGCGATGCTGTTGTCGAACTGGGACACCAAAGATGCGAGGGATTTGACGCGCTCCGGGGAGCCTGACTCCAATCTGGCTATTTTCGAGGATTCGGACGCCGATGGACCTCGCTATCTCTATTTTGTTTCGGATTGGGGAGCTTCGCTTGGAAAATGGGGCGGCGTCTCCAGCCGGAGCAAGGGAGATTGCAAAGGGTACGCTGCCCAAACCCCGGATTTTGTGCAAGGTTCTGACCAGGGCGTGGTGCGGTGGGGCTATTCGGGCAAGCACAACGATGACGTTGTGAAGAACATCCGCGTGCCGGATGTGCAGTGGCTGCTGCAATACCTGGGGCACATCACAGACGAACAACTCCGACGCGGCCTGGCAGCCGGTGGCGACACGCCGGAAGAAGTCAACTGCTATGTCCGCTCCATCCGGCAGCGCATTACTCAACTCCAGACGCTTGCCCCATGACTACTCGCGCCATTGCGGTCGCACTCACATGTGGATGGGTGGGCGGCGGCTGCGTGTGCACGGCCTCTGCTTCGGCCCAGAGTGCACACCGTCCCCGACTCGGGACACAGGCAAGAAAAGTCGCCACCGCGGGGACGAATGTTCTGTGGCGGAATCCAGGCCGGGTGGAACGCCTAGACATGGCAAACGGGGTGGGCGGAAGGGCCAAAGCTCCGAAGCCACCTTATTTTTTTCTTGAAGAAGATACGACCGGGTCGAACCCAAAGATCAAAGTCCGGGATGCGCGAGGGGCGGAGTGGAGCCTGAAATGGGGTGAGGAGGCCAAGCCGGAAGTGTTTGCATCGCGCCTGGCGTGGGCCGGTGGTTATATCGCTCAGCCCGAGTATTTCGTTCGGAGCGGACGGATCAGCGGAGTCAAGGGATTGAGAAGGGCCAAAACGTTTGTCGAGGAGGATGGCACTTTTCAAAATGCCCGGTTCCAGTTGCGGAGCAGGTCCCCCAAGTTCTTGAAGAAGGAAAACTGGTCGTGGTCCTACAACCCTTTTGTGGGGACGAAGGAACTGAACGGGCTGAAGGTGCTGATGATGCTCACGTCCAACTGGGACAACAAAGACGCGCGGGATATCGATCGCGATTCGAACCTGGGCGTGTTTGAAGAACGCCGCGGAGGTCGTCCCGTTTTCCTCTATTTTGTGGCCGACTGGGGGGCCTCGATGGGCAAGTGGGGGCATGTCTACAATCGCAATAAATGGGACTGCAAAGGCTATCGTGAGCAGAGCCGGGAATTGATAAAGGGAGTGAAGAACGGAGTTGTGGAGTGGGGCTACGTCGGGCAGCATACGGAGGACGCAGCCAAGGATATCCGCGTCTCGGATGTAGCGTGGGTGATGCAATACCTGGGGCGCATCACCGACCACCAGATCCGGGTCGGGCTTCTAGCGAGCGGGGCGGATGCAGCGGAGACGGAGTGCTTCACAGGAGCGGTTCGATCCAGGATTGAAGAGCTGAGGAGAGTGGCAAAACTCTCACGGGATTAGATGGTGACCGAGCAAAAACGCCCGGCCACCAATCTGTAAGGTAGGAGAAATCAGCGCCGGCCGTAGCCGCGGCCGTAGAAACCTCGACCGCCGCCGTAGAAGCTGCGACCTGAAGAGAAGTAAAAGCTGGGTCCGTAGAAGAAAGGCGAATAGTAGCGGGGACCGTAGTAGCCGGGACCGTAGTAACCACCACCATACAACGACGGACCGGGCCTCAGCTGGGGCTGACGCTCCCGATCAAAACCGCGTTGCTCGTAGTCTTCTTGACCTACCGGTTGAAAGGCTTGTTCGGAGCGCTCGGTTGAGATGGCGACCGGGGCTTCCAGCCGGAAGGTTAGCATCATCTCGGGATACACTTCGGTGCCACGGCCGCGGGTAGCCAAAACGCCGATGATGGACGCGCCTGCCCCTGCGATAGCGCCCATTCCCGCACCGAATCCGCCGTCGGCTGCCGCACCAATGGCCGCGCCAACGCCGGTGGTGGTGGCAACCGCTCCGACGTCACGACCGACCGAAGTATCGCCCCGGCGGTCCACTAACTGGGTGCGCAAAGGGATCTGCTGTCCATCCACGAGACTGAGCTCGGTGAGTTGCAGCCCCAGGCGGGAAGTGCCTTTGACGTGTCCGGCCTTGATGGCTTCAGCAACTCTGCCGGCAACAGTCTGCCCGCGCCGAGCGATCACAAAGCCGTTAACGATGAGAGGCTGGGCCAGAGTTGCGGTGAAAGAATCGCCGGGTTGATTGCGATCGCTTGAGAGCGGCTGATTCACCCGGACGGTGATCCACGAACCGGCTGCCAAAATCAACTGCGCGGGCGGTGGTGGACCGTCCATGGGCCGTTGGTAGTCGGGCGGACGTTGCGAATCGCGGGAGTCGCGCGGGTAATCCCGTTGGGCATCGCGAGCAGAGTCGCGCGGATAGTCACGTTGAGCGTCCCGAGGGTAGTCGCGTCGCGAGTCAACGGGAGCTTGCCCATCCACCGGGCCCCCTTCTCCTACTCGGCGCCATCCGCCTGATGAGGAGTTGGAGTCTGGCGGCGGAGGCCCACCGTTTTGCGAGTGGGCAGGTACTGCACTGAGCGATAAAATTGTGAAGGCGTATCCCAAGTATTTGCTAGTCTGCATTGTCAAATTCCTTTCGGTTGTTCCTCACATCTGATGAAACCCGCTTTCATGCAGCTTTGTTGCCAGTTCGCTACGGAAATGTTTTGTTCAGCTTAGCCGGGTAAGTTGGCTGAGATCGGCCAGGAGTGGTGGTCTGCGGCCACCTTGGCAGCGGTGCAGTGTGGCCTTCCCGGTTACGATGGGGAAAGCGATGAACTACTATCAGCAGCACCACGATGAGTATCTGGAAGGGCTGAAAACTTTCTTGCGAATACCGAGCATCAGCACTCTGTCCGAGCACAAGCCCGATATACAGAAAGCGGCTGAATTTGTACGCGGTGAGCTGGCCCGGGCGGGGCTGCACAACACGGAATTACTCGAAGGAGAAGGAAATCCGCTGGTGTATGGCGAATGGCTCGGTGCGACGGGCAAGCCCACGCTGCTGCTGTATGGCCACTACGATGTGCAACCACCCGATCCTTTGGATGAGTGGATCTCACCGCCCTTTGAGCCGGACATCCGCAATAACAATATCTACGCTCGCGGATCGGCTGACGACAAGGGCCAGACCTACATCCTGGTGAAAGCCGTGGAGGGTCTGCTGAAGCAGCATGGCCGTCTGCCCGTGAACGTGAAGTTTCTGGTGGAAGGCGAAGAGGAAGTGGGCGGCGAGCATATCGAACAATACGTCGCCAGCAAGCCCGCCCGGCTCCAAGCTGACGCAGCGGTGATCTGCGACACCGAAATGTTTGGACCCGGGCTGCCGACCATCTGTATCGGATTGCGTGGCATGGTCTACGGCGAGTTGCAGGTGCAAGGCGCCGATCACGATCTACACTCCGGCGTCTATGGAGGCGCGGCGCCAAATCCCATTCAGGCGATTGCTGAGATTCTGTGCGCCTTGAAGGACCGTAGCGGGCACATCCTGATTCCCGGGTTCTACGATCGTGTGCAGCCGCCGTCATCGAAAGAACGGGATGCCTGGGCGCGGCTCCCGTTTGACGAAGCGGAGTATAAGACCAAGGAGATGGGAGTTACGGAATTAACCGGGGAACCCGAGGTGCCCTTGTTTGAGCGGCTGTGGGCGCGTCCGACGCTGGAGGTGCACGGAATCCGCGGAGGATTTGTAGGGGAAGGAGCTAAAACGGTGATCCCGGCGCGCGCCGTTGCGAAGCTCAGTATGCGCCTGGTGGCCGATCAAACGCCCGACGAAGCTATCGGGCAGATCGCGCGAGCCATTGCAGAGGCGTGTCCGAAAGGAGTTACGGCCGAGTACAAGGTTCTGCATTCGGCGGCGCCTTCGCTGGTGAACCCCGACAACCGATTTATACGAGCAGCGGCCGATGCGATGCAGCAGGTATTCGGAAACGAGACCGTCTATATACGGTCGGGCGGGTCCATCCCCATCGTCGGTTCATTCGATCAGCATCTCGGGATACCCAGTGTGATGATGGGCTTTGGACTCCCGGACGACAACCTGCATGCTCCGAACGAAAAACTGCATCTGCCGAATTTCTTTGGCGGCATCGAAGCGGTGCGACGATTCCTGGAGCTGTTGGGTGGCGAGTGAATAGCCCGAGTGAAGACGCCGTGAACGGGCCGAGACAGAATGTATTGCGATGTTAGTTTACCGGTCCCGCTAGACCAGCCGTTTACGTATAGCCTGCCTGAAACCCTGAACCATCGCGTCAAGCCTGGCTGCCGCGTGCTGGTGCCGCTGGGTTCACGCAAGCTGACCGGGGTGGTGTTGAGCACTTCGCAGGAACGGCCGGATGGTCCGGTGAAAGAAGTTTTCCGGCTGATCGATGAAGAGCCGGTGCTGGATGCGGAACTGCTCGCTCTAGGGCGCTGGATCTCGGCTTACTATTGTGCTCCGCTGGGGGAAGTGCTGCGCAGTATGACGCCGCTTACCGGGGAGATGCGCAAGAGCAAGATGTACTCGCTGACGGATGCGGGCCGGGATGCCGCCCGGCAACTTCTCTTGACCGCGGTGGAAGACGATCCCATGATTCAGGTGCTCCGCATGCTGGAGGCGCGGCCGGTCTCGGACGCCTATCTCAAGAAGAAAGTTCCTAAAGCGGATAACGTGCTTCGATCCCTGCAGAAGAAAGGCTTTCTGGAAATAGAGGATGTGCAAGCCGACCGGGATCCGTTAAGAGCGTCGGCGCAAAGACTGCGTGCTACGTGGCTGGCCGCACCCGTGGCGGGAACGAAGCTTGCCAAGGCGGAGCGCGAGTTGCACGCATTCCTGGAACTGCATCCAGGTAGCCATAACGTGCATGAACTGGAAGAGCAGGTTAAGAACGCCAGCCAAGCCGCGCGCGCGCTGGCGCGGAAAAAACTTGTATCCCTTGAGCTGGAATCGCTGGTGAAGGATACGCTTCCGGCCAAGCCGCTGTACGCTCTGAATCCTCATCAACAGGAAGCGTACCGGGCGATTGAGGCCGCTTTGCGCGAGGCCAGCTTCCGAACATTTCTGTTGTACGGTGTTACCGGGTCAGGCAAGACCGAGGTCTACCTGAAAGCCATTGACGCCTGTCTGGAACTGGGCCGGAGCGCTTTGTTGCTGGTTCCGGAGATTGCGTTGACGCCCGCCGTGGCGGGTCAGTTTTTTCACCGCTTTGGAGACCGCGTCGCGATACTGCACTCCGCCTTCAACGATTCAGAACGCGCCGAGCAATGGCGGCGGATCCAGAAGGGTGCGGCGCGAGTGGTGGTGGGAACGCGATCCGGCGTCTTCGCGCCCGTACAGAATCTTGGACTGATCGTGATTGACGAAGAGCACGATCAGAGCTATAAGCAGCAGGAGAACCCGCGCTACAGCGGACGCGATGTCGCCATTGTGCGCGCGCAGGCGGCGGGAGCGGTGGTGGTGCTGGGCTCGGCCACCCCGAGCCTGGAGACACGCTATAACGCGGAGCGCGAACGATACGGCCTGCTGGAATTGCCGGAGCGCATCGAGCAAAGGCCCATGCCGGCGGTCGAGATGATCGACATGCGGCAGGAGTTTCTGGAGACCCGGAAGCAGGCTACATTCTCGCGCCGGCTGCTGGAGGCCATTCAAGGGCGGCTTGAAAAAGGCGAACAGACCATGCTGCTGCTCAACCGCCGCGGCTTCTCCAGTTTTGTGGCGTGCCGGTCCTGCGGCGAGCGCGTAGAGTGCGTTAACTGCTCCGTGACGCTCACCTTTCACCGGCGGGACAGGCGGTTGCTCTGCCATTACTGCAATTATGCGCAGAAAGTTCCCAGTACCTGTCCGAAGTGTCAAAGCGAGTATCTGAATTTTATTGGACTGGGTTCCGAGAAAGTTGAGGAGGAACTCCACCGCGAATTTCCGGAAGCCCGTATCACACGCATGGATCGGGATACGGTCAGCGGGAAGCGGCATTTCGAAACGATCCTGCACGGGTTCCGCGATGGGGCATTCGATATTTTAGTGGGGACGCAGATGATTGCGAAGGGGCACGATATTCCGAACGTGACTCT